>CAVIFG010000058.1:8291-10177 GCA_963641955.1 Escherichia coli | reverse complement strand
GATCATAGTATTCATCACCTGTCGCTGTGCGGCAGGTTTTTTTATTTTTCAGAAAGGAGTGCGGCTACGATGTGCAGTACGGAGGGACTTTCCGTAAAGGCGGAAATACTTGACGAAAGCGCGATGGCAAGGGCTGTCACCCGTATTTCGTTCGAGATAATCGAGCGGAACAAGGGCACGGACGGGCTTTGTCTTATCGGGCTTTTTTCGCGCGGCGCGGTGCTGGCGCAGAGGATAGCCGCAAAAATAAACGAGCTTGAAAACCGCGAGATACCCGTCGGGCTTCTCGACATAACCCCGTTCCGCGACGACGAGCGCCGCGCGGGCGAGGCGGATTTCAGCAAGATAGGCTTCGACATCGCCGACAGGCGCGTTATCATCGTTGACGACGTTATATTTACGGGAAGGACGGCGCGCGCCGCCATCGACGGCCTGCTTTCAAGGGGCAGACCCACGGTGATACAGCTCGCGGCGCTTATCGACAGGGGCCACAGGGAGCTTCCCATCCGCGCGGACTACATCGGAAAGAACCTCCCCACATCCCGCGAGGAAACCGTGAAGGTCATGGTAAAGGAGCTCGACGGCGCGGACAAGGTAGTTATATATGAATGTCCACAGGGGACAAATGAATGACAAGCGGAGGAAATAATGAAGCTTTTACTTAAAAACGGCTATGTGATAGACAGCGCCAACAATTTCGAGGGCAATGCGGATATCCTCGTCGAAAACGACGAGATCATCGCCTGCCGACCTGGCATCACCGACGACGCAGACCGCGTCATCGACTGCACCGGAAAAATGATAATCCCCGGAATATGCGATATGCACGTTCATTTCCGCGACCCCGGCCAGACCCACAAGGAGGACATCATCACCGGCGGCGACGCTGCCGTAGCGGGCGGTGTCACCGCAGTGGCTTGTATGCCGAACACCATCCCCACCGTCGACAACGCGGAAACGGTAAAATACATCATCGAAAAGGCAAAGCAGAGCAAGACCCGCGTCTACCCCATCGGCAGCGTTACCAAGGGGCTTGAGGGCAAGGAGCTGTGCGATTTCAACGAGCTTAAAGCCGCAGGCTGCGTCGCGGTTTCGGACGACGGCAGACCCGTAAAGAACGCCCGCATTATGGCGCAGGCAATGGTCAGGGCGCACTACGCAGGGCTGAAAGTGATCTCCCACTGCGAGGATCTCGACATCATCGACGGCGGCATAATGAACAGCGGAAAGGTTTCCGCAGAGCTCGGCGTAAAGGGTATGCACAGGCTCTCCGAGGACACCTGCACCGCCCGCGAAATAACCCTAGCCACCGACCTTGAAGTGCCGATACACATCGCGCACGTTTCCACCATAACAAGTATGCAGAACATCCGCCTTGCCGCAAGATACGGCGTGCTGGTGACCAGCGAAACCTGCCCGCACTACTTCATGCTGACGGACGAGAAGCTGCGCTCCCGCGACGCGGACTACCGCATGAACCCGCCGCTCCGCACCGAGGACGACGTTAAGGCGATAACCGAGGGTATCTGCGACGGCACCATCGACTGCATAGTCACCGACCACGCGCCCCACGCCCCCGAGGAAAAGGCGGACTTCGAAAAGGCGCCCAACGGCGTCGTAGGACTGGAAACCTCCCTCGCGGCTACGCTCACGGCGCTGTACCATACAGGAAAGGTCAGCCTTAAAAGGATCGTCAGCCTTATGTGCGTAAATCCGCGAAAGATACTCGGAATTGACGGCGGCAGCCTTAACGAGGGCAGCCTTGCGGATATCACGATATTCGACCCGAACGAGGAATGGGTGGTAGACCCCGCAAAGCTCCACTCCAAATCAAAGAACACCTGCTTCAAGGGCATGACCCTCAAGGGCAGGGTAAAATACACGAT
>CAVIFG010000058.1:0-8281 GCA_963641955.1 Escherichia coli | reverse complement strand
GGAATTAAAAACCATGTCACTTGACAGACTTATCGAAAAGATCGAACAGACACAGAACCCCACCGTCGCGGGACTTGACCCCAAGCTTGACTATGTCCCCGAATACATAAAGGAAAAGTGCTTCGAAAAGTACGGCGAGACCCTCAAGGGCGCTGCAAAGGCTCTTCTTGAATTCAACAAGGGTCTTATCGACGCGCTGTACGACATCGTGCCCGCGGTTAAGCCGCAGGCGGCTTACTACGAAATGTACGGCCCCGCAGGCGTAAAGACACTCTACAAAACGCAGGAGTACGCCCACAGCAAGGGTATGTACGTCATCACCGACGGCAAGCGCAACGACATCGGCACCACCATGGAAGCGTATGCCGCCGCTCACCTCGGTAAGGTACGCGTAGGCTCGGAAGAATTCGAGCCGTTCCTCGGCGACGCGCTGACGGTAAACGGATACCTCGGCAGCGACGGCATAAAGCCGCTGCTCAACATCTGCCGCGAGAACGACAAGGGAATTTTCGTGCTCGTAAAGACCTCCAACCCCTCCAGCGGCGAGCTTCAGGACAGGCTCATCGACGGTATGCCCATTTATGAAGTTATGGGTCATATGTGCGAAAACTGGGGCAAGGAACTTCCCGGGGTATACGGTTACAGCGGCGTCGGCGCGGTTGTCGGCGCGACTTATCCCGCAATGCTGACGGAGCTTCGCGCAAAGCTTCTGACGACATTCTTCCTTATCCCCGGCTACGGCGCGCAGGGCGCAGGTGCAAAGGACATCGCGGGCGCGTTCGACAAGAACGGTCTGGGCGGAATAGTAAACAGCTCCCGCGGCATCATGTGCGCATATCAGAAGGAAAAGTGCGACGAGCACGAATTCGCCGAGGCTGCCCGCCGCGAAGCCATCCGCATGAGGGACGACATCATGGCAGTGGTAGGAAAGATAAGCCTTAACAAGTAAAAAGATAAAGAAAAACAACAACATATAAGGGAAACAGCGTAAATTATTTTCGGAGGACGAAAAATGATTTTTGAGAACAACAAGAAAGCGAGCCTTATCCTTGCGGACGGCACCGTCTTTGAAGGAAGAAGCTTCGGCGCGGAGGGCAAGGTCATCGGCGAGATAGTTTTCACCACCGCCATGACGGGTTATCAGGAAACACTCACCGACCCCAGCTACTGCGGTCAGATAGTAACGCAGACTTTCCCGCTGATAGGAAACTACGGCGTCAACAAGATCGACCCCGAATCCAACGGCAGCGTGGTAAGCGGATACATCGTGCGCGAGCACTGCGAGGATCCCTCGAACTTCCGCTGCGAGGGCGACCTCGACAGCTACCTCAAGGGCATGGGCATAATCGGTATCTATGACATCGACACCCGCCACCTTACAAAGATAATCCGCGAAAGCGGCGTTATGAACGGCGCCATCGTCTGCGGCGAATACGACAAGGAAGCGCTTCTCGAGGAGATACGCGCGTACAAGGTCGGCGAAGTAGTACCCAAGGTAAGCGTTAAGGAAAAGGAATTCTATCCTGCGGAGAACGCAAAGTACAACGTAGTTCTGATGGACTACGGCTACAAGTTCAACATCCGCCGCGAGCTTGTAAAGCGCGGCTGCAACGTCACCGTAATGCCCTACAACTCCACCGCGGAGGAGATAAAGGCGCTCAATCCCGACGGAATAATGCTCTCCAACGGCCCCGGCGACCCCGCCGACAACGTTGTTTCCATCAACACCCTCCGCGAGCTTATCCCCGCGCAGATACCCACATTCGGCATCTGCCTCGGCCATCAGCTTCTCGCCCTCGCCAACGGCGCACGGACAGAAAAGCTGAAATACGGCCACCGCGGCGGAAACCAGCCCGTTAAGGACCTTGATATCGACAGAACATTCATCACCTCGCAGAACCACGGCTACGCAGTCGTAAGCGACAGCGTTCCCGCAGAAGCGGGCGTGGTCAGCCACATAAACGGAAACGACGGCACCTGTGAGGGCGTGCGCTACACCAACGCCCCCGCGTTCACCGTGCAGTTCCACCCCGAGGCGTGCGGCGGCCCCAAGGACACCGCTTACCTGTTCGACCGTTTTATCAAGCTTATGGAGGATAGAAAGTAATGCCGTTAAGAAGTGATATAAAGAAAGTTCTCGTCATCGGCTCGGGCCCTATCGTTATCGGACAGGCAGCCGAATTCGACTATGCGGGCACGCAGGCGTGCCGTGCACTCAAGCAGGAGGGTCTTGAGGTAGTCCTCATCAACTCCAACCCCGCCACCATCATGACGGACAAGCACATGGCGGACAAAATTTACATCGAGCCGCTCACCCTTGATGTTGTAAAGCGCGTTATCGAGATAGAAAAGCCCGACAGCGTGCTCTCCAACCTCGGCGGACAGACCGCCCTCACCCTCTGCATGCAGCTTGCAGCCGAGGGCTTCCTCGAGAGCCACAACGTAAAGCTGCTCGGCTCCAACCCCGAAACCATCCACAAGGCGGAGGACAGACAGGCGTTCAAGGACACAATGGAGGAGATAGGCCAGCCCTGCATTCCCTCCAAGGTCGTTGAAACCGTTGAGGACGCCATGGCGTTCGCGGAGGAGATAAGCTACCCCGTTATCGTCCGCCCCGCGTTCACCCTCGGCGGCACCGGCGGCGGTATCGCGCAGACCCCCGATGAACTGCACGAGATCGCAACCAATGGTCTGCGCCTTTCCCCCATCACACAGATACTCGTTGAAAAGTGCATTTCCGGCTGGAAAGAGATCGAATTCGAGGTCATGCGCGACAGCAAGGGCAACGTTATCACCGTCTGCTCCATGGAGAACTTCGACCCCGTCGGCGTTCACACCGGCGACTCCATCGTTGTCGCTCCCTGCGTAACGCTCGCTGATAAGGAATATCAGATGCTGCGTACCGCGGCGCTGAACATCATTCAGGCGCTGAAAGTCGAGGGCGGCTGCAACTGCCAGTTCGCGCTGAAGCCCGACAGCTTCGACTACGCCGTTATCGAGGTAAACCCCAGAGTTTCGCGTTCCTCCGCGCTTGCTTCCAAGGCGACGGGATACCCCATCGCAAAGGTCGCTGCGCGTATCGCGGTGGGATATACTCTCGACGAAATAGTAAATCAGGTAACGGGCAAGACCTACGCGTGCTTCGAGCCTGCGCTGGACTACCTCGTTGTAAAGTTCCCGAAGTGGCCGTTCGATAAGTTCGTTTATGCGAAAAAGACCCTCGGCACGCAGATGAAGGCAACGGGTGAGATAATGGCGATCGCCCCCAGCTTCGAAGCGGGCATGATGAAGGCCGTACGCTCCATCGAGCTTGGCATGGACACCATGACCAAGAAAGCATTCACAAAGCTTACCGACGAAGAAGTGCTGAAAAAGCTGGAGGATGTCGATGTCGACCGCTCGTTCTGCGTTTTCGAAGCGTTAAAGCGCGGCATTTCCGTCGATACTATCCATGACATCACCAAGATAGACAAGTGGTTCATCAGCAAGCTGAACAACCTCGTCGCACTTGAAAAGTGGCTCGCAGAGGGCGAACTCACTCAGGAAAAGTACGACATGGCGAAGAAGTACTGCTATCTCGACAGCACCATCGAGCGCATTTCGGGTCAGAAGTGCCCCGAGCACCGTCTTGCGGTATACAAGATGGTCGACACCTGCGCTGCAGAGTTCTCCGCGGACACCCCCTACTTCTACAACACGTTCGACCGCGAGAACGAAGCCGCTGAATTCATCGAGCAGCACCCCACCGACAAGAAAAAGGTCATCGTTTTCGGTTCGGGCCCCATCAGAATAGGTCAGGGCATCGAGTTCGACTACTGCTCCGTTCACTGCGTATGGACGCTGAAAGAAGAGGGCTGCGAAGCGATAATCTGCAACAACAACCCCGAAACCGTATCCACCGACTTTGACACCGGCGACAGACTTTATTTCGACCCGCTCACCCGCGAGGACGTAGAAGCCCTCATCGCCACCGAGAAGCCCTACGGCTGCGTTGTTCAGTTCGGCGGACAGACCGCGATAAAGCTTACCAAGCACCTTACCGAACTCGGCGTGCGCATACTCGGCACGCAGGCGGCGGACATCGACGCTGCGGAGGACAGAGAGCTGTTCGACGAACTGCTCGAAAAGTGCGGTATCCCCCGCCCCAAGGGAGAAACCGTATTCACCACCGAGCAGGCGCTCAAGGCTGCGGCGGATCTCGGCTACCCCGTGCTTCTGCGTCCGTCCTACGTTCTCGGCGGACAGAACATGATCATCGCGCACTGCGACAGCGACGTTACCGAGTATATGGAAATCATCACCGCGACCCAGCTTGAAAACCCCGTGCTTATCGATAAGTACATGATGGGCACCGAGGTCGAGGTCGACGCCATCTGCGACGGCGAGGATTTCGTTATCCCCGGCATCATGGAGCACGTCGAGCGCGCAGGTATCCACTCCGGCGACTCCATCTCCATCTACCCCTGCCAGAACCTCACCGAGCATATCAAGCGCGTTATCATCGACTACACCGAAAAGCTCGCAAAGGCGCTGCACGTTATCGGTCTTGTAAACATCCAGTACGTTGTATACAACCACGAGGTTTATGTAATAGAGGTAAACCCGCGTTCTTCCAGAACCGTTCCGTATATCAGCAAGGTTACAGGCGTTCCCATGGTAGACCTCGCGACCAAGATAATCCTCGGCAAGAAGCTCAAGGACATGGGTTACAAGAGCGGACTCTACCCCACCGCAGACTATGTTGCGGTAAAGGTCCCCGTATTCTCGTTCGAGAAGCTGCACGACGTCGACAACCAGCTCGGCCCCGAGATGAAGTCCACGGGCGAATGCCTTGGTATCGCAAAGACGTTCAGCGAGGCTCTGCTCAAGGGTCTTGTTGCGGCGGGATACAAGTTCTACGATAAGGGCGGCGTGCTCATCTCCGTTAAGGACGGCGACAAGAACGACGTTATCGAGATCGCCAGCCGCTTTGAAGCCCTCGGCTTCACCATCTACGCGACGGGCGGTACGGCTTCCGTGCTGAACAGAAACATGATCGCGGCAAACCATGTATACCGTATCCACGAATACAAGGAGCCGAATGTTATCTCCCTGCTGGAAAGCGGCGCGATAAACTACGTTATCTCCACCTCCGAAACGGGCAGAAAGCCCTCCCTCGACAGCGTAAGAATGAGAAGAAAGGCTGTAGAGCGCTCCATCGTGTGCCTTACCGCCATCGACACCGCAAACGCGCTGCTCGATACCCTCGAGATGAAAAAGACCGTGAACGACGTCGAGCTTATAGACATCACAAAGATATAAGCATTTAATCATTATGGATAACCCCCCGTCACCCATGGCGGCGGGGGATATCCGTTTTATAACTCCCCCGCATTTATTCTGAAAGGAACATCTCATGAAGATAGGCAGATATCCTGTCAAAAAAACCTACTCGATACCCCGCGTTATAGCCGATGCAGCTTCGGCGCTGATACTTTTCGTGCTTGTCCGCACGACGATATCGTTCTTCGACCAGTGCGATTCGATATACAAGCTTGCCGCCGTGCACAGCGAGCAGCTCGAAGCGCTGCAGAGATACAAATATCTCGCGCTGATACCCGTGATACTTGCTTTCGCGGCGACCGCGGCGACGCTGATATTCGTGTTCGTTTCGCATAAGGAGCCGAAGAAACTCACGCTTAACAAAAAGAACGCGCAGCGGTATTACGTTATCCTCGCCGACGCGGCAACGCTTATAAGAATACCTGTTCTGCTGGCGTTGGTGGAAATTTCGTACTATATGCAGCAGGCAATGCTGGTGCAGGAGGTATCTTATTTCAGCGTACAGTTTATCTGCGATATCCTCATCGCGCTGATAATATGGCGCTTTACCCTGCACAGGATAGGCAGACTCGGGGAGAGCGCTCCCGCCGCCCCCGCGGACGAAAACGTTATAAAGGTCAAGGCGGTAACGCCCGAAAAAACAGACGCGAAAAATACTACGGAAGGGGAATGACACATGAGCTACTACTGCGACAAATATGTCATAACTGAAAAAAAGACCCTCGCGAAAGAGATATACTCCATCACCGTAAGCTGCCCCGAAGCCGCGCACGAAGCGCACGCGGGTCAGTTTGCAAACATCGCCGCAAACGGCTTCACACTGCGCCGCCCCATCTCGATATGCGGCATAGACCGCGACAAGGGCACACTGCGCTTCGTGTTCGAGGTGCGCGGCAAAGGCACTGCTGAAATAGCCCGCGCAAACGAGGGCGACACGCTGGATATCCTCGGGCCGCTCGGCAACGGATTCCGCATTCCCGAGGGAAAGAAGATAATCGCCGTCGGCGGCGGAATCGGAGTTCCGCCCATGCTGGGCATTTCTGCAAAGACGGGAGCGCTCTGCACCGCGATACTCGGGTTCAGAAGCTATGACAAGATAATCCTCGACGATGAATTCCGCGCGAACGACAGCAATACCATCGTCTGCACCGAGGACGGAAGCGTCGGCGTTAAGGGCTTTGTCACCGTCCCCCTCGCTGAGGAGCTTGCGAAGGGCGAAACCGACGCGGTGTTCGCCTGCGGCCCCGAGGCAATGCTGAAAGCTGTTATAAAGGTATGCGAGGAGCATAATGTCCCCTGTCAGGTATCCCTCGAACAGCGCATGGGCTGCGGCGTGGGCGCCTGCGTGGTATGCTCATGTCTTACCGTAAGGAACGGCGAGGAGCACTATTCAAGGGTCTGCAAGGACGGCCCCGTATTCAATGCAGAGGAGGTAAAGTTCAATGGCTGATCTGTCCGTAAGAATAGCGGGGGTGGAATTTCCGAACCCCGTAATTGCAGCTTCGGGTACCTATGGCAACGGCGAATGCTACACCGAGCTTTATCCGCTCTCAAAACTGGGCGGCGTGTCCTGCAAGGGCATGACCATCGAGCCGAAAATGGGCAACGTCCCCCCGCGTATCGCCGAAACTCCCTCGGGAATATTAAATTCCGTCGGGCTTCAGAACATCGGCGTGCACGGCTTTGTTGAATACTACCTGCCCACACTGAAAGAAGAGGGCAACGTTATCATCGCGAACGTTGCGGGCGCGGTGCTGGATGATTACATCGCGGCGGCGGAGGTTCTCGACGCCACAGATGTAGATATGATAGAGCTGAATATTTCCTGCCCCAACGTAAAGGCGGGCGGAGCGACATGGGGCGTTACAAAAGAGGGTGCCGCGGCGGTAACTCACGCGGTTCGCAAGGCGACAAAGAAGCCGCTTATCGTAAAGCTGACCCCCAACGTAACGGATATAACCGAAATCGCCCGCGCGGTCGAAGCGGAGGGCGCGGACAGCATTTCGCTGATAAATACCCTGCTCGGCATGAGGATCGACATCAAGTCCCGCCGTCCGATACTGCACAACAATATGGGCGGACTCAGCGGCCCCGCGGTGTTCCCCGTTGCGGTGAGAATGGTGTGGCAGTGCTACAAGGCGGTGCATATCCCGATAATCGGCATGGGCGGTATCTCCACATGGGAGGACGCAGTCGAGATGATACTTGCGGGCGCTTCGGCGATACAGATGGGCACCGCGATATTCACCGACCCGTATTCCCCGCTGAAAGTTATCGACGGCCTTTCGGAGTACATGGATAAGAACGGCGTAAGAAGCATTTCCGAGCTTGTCGGTCAGGTTCAGCCGTGGTGATGATTTGAAATATTGAGCCGCCCCGAGTTGGGGCGGCTTTTTTCGGAAACATTTAGTCTTTGTGCCACACATACACGCGGTCGAGGGGGCGACCCCCTCGCAGGTCAAGGGCAGCGCCCTTGCCGCCACCGCAGTGGCGGAACACCCCACTCATAGAAAATCTCACGCAGTGAAAGCATAACGCAGATGCGTTTATCCGACTTCCAAAGCGCTAAAGGGGTGTGGGGGAAAACAAGAGTTTTCCCCCACAGTTTCTTTAAATTATCTGCCGTTTTGACTTTCAGACAAACAAAATCCGCCCATATATCGGACGACTTCAATATTCAAATACACTAACCCCGCCATCAGCCCAAACGCTCGGCGGGGTTCTTTATCTTCCCTGCCGCTATCTTCCGCATTAAAACCGAAACCGCCATATAAAACAAAAAAGCCGCATCTTTCGATACGGCTTTATTTGGTGGGCGCGGGTGGATTCGGACCACCGAAGCGAAACGCAACAGATTTACAGTCTGCCCCCTTTGGCCACTCGGGAACACGCCCAAACATAAAATGGAGCTGGTGGACGGACTCGAACCCCCGACCTGCTGATTACAAATCAGCTGCTC
>CAVIFG010000057.1:0-10221 GCA_963641955.1 Escherichia coli | reverse complement strand
ATGCGGACTTCTCACGCAGGGCGCAAAAAGCCCGCCTGTGTTTCGGCATTATTTACAATACAATTATAATTCTCCACCGTGAAAATTGTGTGAATTATATATGAAATTTACACCTCTGCTTCAAGCTTTGCGATGCTCTTTTTAAGGCGCGCGAGGGTGTCCTCCTTGCCGAGGATCACCGCAAGCTCAACTCCGCCGCCGGGAGTGAACTGCTTTCCGCTGAGCGCAACGCGCAGCGGGAACAGGATCACGCCGTTCTTTACGCCCTCGGTTTCGATGAGCTTGAAGAGTGCTTCATGAACACCCTCCTGTGTGAAGTTGTCCAGACCCTCCAGCACGGGAAGTATCTTCTTCAGCGCGTTGAGAGAGGTTTCGGGGGTGGTCTTCATCTTCTTGTTGGTGTAGAGGTCGATGGAGTAATCGGGCATTTCGTCGATGAAATCGACCTGCTCGGGGATATCGGTGAACACCTCCGCACGGGGCTGAAGAACGCTGCAGAGCAGGGAGATGTCGATGTCGGCGCGCTTGCAGGTCTGTCTGATGTACGGCTCGGCGATCTCGGTGAACTTCTCAAGCGGAAGCGCACGGACATAATGCGCGTTTATCGCCTTGAGCTTCTGCGCGTCGAATATTGCGGGGGACTTGGAAATGCCGCTGATGTCGAACGCTTCGATCATCTCGTCGAGGGTGTATATTTCGCGCTCGCCCTTGGGCGCCCAACCGAGAAGCAGAATATAGTTGAGGATGGCTTCGGTCATGTAGCCCTTGTCAAGAAGATCCTGGAAAGATGCGTCGCCGTCGCGCTTGGAAAGCTTGTGCTGTGCGTCCTTCATGATGTGCTCAACATGGATGTATACGGGAGGCTCCCAGCCGAATGCAGAGTACAGCAGGTTGTACTTGGGAGCGGAGGAAAGATACTCGTTGCCGCGTACAACGTGTGTGATCGCCATTGTGTGGTCGTCAACTACGTTCGCGAAGTTGTAGGTGGGCATACCGTCGGTCTTGAGCAGCACCTGATCATCAAGGATGGAGTTGTCAACGGTGATATCGCCGTAGATCTCATCGTGGAATGTTGTGGTGCCCTCGGTGGGGATAGCCTGACGGATAACGTAGGGAACGCCAGCCTTGAGGTTCGCGTCTATCTCTTCCTTGGAAAGATTGCGGCAGTGTCTGTCGTACATCGGGGAGATATTGCTTGCCTTCTGTACAGCGGAAAGCTCCTCAAGGCGCTCCTTGGTGCAGAAGCAGTAGTATGCATGGCCTGTCTGAACGAGCTTCTCGGCATATTCCTTGAACATACCCATGCGCTCGGACTGGATGTACGGACCGTATTCGCCGCCTACATCGGGACCTTCGTCCCAGTTAAGGCCGCAGGTGCGCAGGGTGTTGTAAATTACGTCGACAGCGCCCTCAACATAGCGCTCCTGGTCGGTGTCCTCGATACGGAGGATGAATTTGCCGTTGTTCTTCTTTGCGAGAAGATAAGTATAGAGAGCCGTTCTGAGGTTTCCTATATGCATATAACCCGTGGGGCTGGGTGCAAATCTGGTTCTTACAGTTTTTTCTGCCATTTTTCAACTTTTCCTTTCACTTATTTCAAGCTCAAAGCCGCGCAGCGCCGCTTCCTTGTCCGCGGCTATCTGCTGCTTCAGCTCTTCAAGTCCCGAGAATTTCCGCTCGGGGCGGATAAAATCACACAGCGCGACCGCCGCCATCTCTCCGTACAGATCGCCGCTGAAATCCATGATATACGTTTCCATAACGGCGCCGGTTCCGTCGTGCCTGTTAGTAACGGTCGGCTTTATGCCTATGTTGGTGACGGCGCGGTAGTTTATGCCGTGTATCTCCGCGTAGCTTCTGTACACGCCGAAACGCGGGATAACATTTGTTTCGGGTATGATCTGGTTTATCGTCGGGAAAGACAGCGTCCTGCCGATCTCGTTTCCCCTTACAACGGGAAGCCTGTACCACAGCTCGTAGCCGAGCAGCTTGTTCGCTTCGGCTATTTTTCCGCTGCGTATCAGCTCGCGGATATGCGTAGAGCTTATCGGTACGCCGTCGCAGCAGATATCCGGCACGGTCTGCGCGCGCATTCCGTATTTTGCGCCGATCTCTGCAAGGCGCTCAGGCGTGCCCTTTCCGCCCTTTCCGAAGCGGAAGCTGCTTCCGCAGCAGGCAAAACCCGCGTTCAGCCGCCCGATAAGTATATCCCGCACAAACTCCTCGTCGGTGCATCCGCAGACCTCCGCGAAATCGGGCGCGTACATATATTTCACGCCCATTTTATCGAGCAGCTCCGCCTTGTTTGCAAAGGAGATTATGTCCTCCCGCCGCTGGAATTTCGGCAGCGTTGTGTCACAGTTGAACGTGAACACCGCGGGGCTCAGCCCTTTCTGCGCCATGGCAGCGCCTATAACGCCGACGTGACCGAGATGCAGTCCGTCAAAGTAGCCGAGAGCGACGGCGGTCTTTTCCGCCGCGATCCCGCCGTTAGTAATGTCGATCAATCTTTATCACCGTATCATCGGCTCGGAATTGAGCCTAGTCTGAAAATCTTTTTATGGGAACAAGCTCGTTTTCGCCGTTCACCTTTGCAACGCCGATGAACCCATCCGCGCCGCTTATTCTGCACAGCCTGTCCGCCTCGGGCTTATATGCAAGCCTGTCCGCGTCCAGCCGCACTCCGTTCATGTACAGCCGCTGCTGAACATCGTCGAGTTTTATCTCGGGGAGCGTTTCAAATACGCTTTCCACGGGTCTTAGCAGACCGCAGAGCGCGTCGTATTCCATTGTTTTCAGCTCCGCCAGCGGGTAACTTTCCGCAAGGGTAAAGCCGCAGCTTCGGGTACGCACAAGGCTGGTCATGACCGCGCCCGTGCCGAGCGCCGCGCCGATATCGTCTATCAGCGAGCGGATGTATGTTCCCGAGGAGCAGTCTATGTCGATAACGCCGTCGCGCCCGTCAAATTCAAGCAGTTCCAGCCGCGAAATCGTTATCGAACGCGGTTTCCGCTCCACCTCTATGCCCTTTCGGGCGAGGTCGCAGAGCTTCTGCCCGTTTATCTTGAGCGCGGAATACATCGGTGGCACCTGCATGATATCCCCGCGGAACTGCGCCAGCGCGCCCTCAAGCTCCGCCGCGGATACACACACATCCTTCTGCTCCGTGCATTTCCCCCAGATATCCAGCGTATCGCTGGTAAGTCCCAGGCGGAACCCCGCGCGGTAGCTTTTATCCTGGTCGGGAACGAGATCCGCAGCCTTGGTCGCCCCGCCTATAAATATAGGAAGAACTCCCTCCGCCATGGGATCAAGCGTGCCGCCGTGGCCCACCTTTTTTGTCCTGAAGCAGCCGCGCATGACCGCGACAACATCGAACGACGTGAACTCCTGCGGCTTGTTTACCACTATAACGCCCGTCATTCGATACCCGCCTCGGCTATTGCCTTGCAGCAGGCGTCAACAAGCGCCTTTTCCGCGTCCTCTATGGAGGATGTGAACGAGCAGCCCGCCGCTCTCGCGTGGCCGCCGCCGCCGAAGCCGACGCAGATATCCGACACGTTTATACGCTCGCTGGAGCGAAGCGAAGCCTTATAAACTCCCGCTTTCTTCTCCTTTAAGCATATTCCGATGTCCACGCCCTCTATCTGGCGCGGTATCGCCGAAAGCGCGCCGACATCGTCGCTGTCGATATCCGTTATTTTCGCCAGCATATCCAGCGTAACGGTTATCAGCGCGATGTGCCCGCCAGCGTAGTAGCGGATGTTTTTCAGCACTTCCTGCTCAAGCTTTATGCGGCCCTGCGATTTCATGTCGAACATCGCGTAGTTTATCGGCGCTATTTCCGCGCCGCACTTTATCATTACCGCAGCTATCATATGCGACTGCGGCGTCGTATTGCTGAAGCGGAAGCAGCCCGTGTCCGTGGCGATGCCCGTGTAGATGCAGTTTGCTATTTCGGTGTCTATCTCCTCGCCGAGGGCGCAGATAACGTCATAGACGCACTCCGCCGCCGCTGCATATTCGGCATGGAGATACAGCCTTTCGGCGTATTCCGTGTTGGAAATGTGGTGGTCGATGCACAGTGCCGCCTTATCGCCGACTTCTTTCATATCACCGAGAAGCTTTGTATCGGCAACATCGACGCAGACGATGGTCTGCGGCTCGAAATCCTGCTGCTTCACCGCCCTGTACATATAGTCGAAGCGGTGCGGGATGGGGTCGGGGCACACGGCGCGGGCGCGCTTGCCCATTCTCTGAAGAATGCCGCAGAGCGCAAAGCCGCTGCCGAGGGTGTCGCCGTCGGGGCTTGCGTGCATCAGTATGAGATAATCATCGTGAGCCTTCAGGAACTCTGCCGCCTCGTAAGCGTCAATTTTCATCTGGCCCCTCCTTGCTGTCTTCCTCCTCGTCCTGCTGAACAGGCTTCGGGAGATTTGCGATTATCTCGTCGATATGCATGCTGTATTCCAGCGAATTATCCGGCAGGAATATCAGCTCGGGTATTTTTCTGACGCGGATACGCGAGCTTATGCACTTTTTGAAGTATCCGGCTGCGGCGGTCATTCCCTCCACAGCCTTCGCGGTGCGCCCCTCTCCGCCCATGCAGGCGATCATCACCTTACAGTAGGAAAGGTCGCTCGTTACCTCGCAGTGTGTTACAGTCACGAAATTCTTCGCAACGCGCGGATCCTTCACGCCGCTTACCGCGGCGGAGATCTCTCGCTTTATATCCTCGTTAAGTCTTTTCATATTAAAGTTAGCCATGTTGAAAGCCTCCTTTAGTCGCGGTATTCCTCCATCATATATGCCTCGAAGATGTCGCCTTCCTTGATGTCGGTGAACTTCTCAAGGCTGATACCGCACTCATAGCCTGCCGCAACTTCCTTGACTGCGTCCTTGAAGCGCTGAAGACCTGCGATCTTGTCATCGCCGACGATGATACCGTCGCGGACGATACGAACCTGACCGTTTCTTGTAACCTTGCCGTCGAGCACATAGGAACCCGCAACAACGCCTACGTTTGTGATCTTGTAAACCTGACGAACCTCTACGCGGCCGAGGGAGATCTCGCGGAACTTCGGCGCGAGCATACCCTTCATCGCGGCGGTGATGTCCTCTATCGCATCGTAAATTACGCGGTACAGGCGCACTTCAACGCCGTTGCGCTTTGCGCTCTCCTCTGCGGAGGGGTGAGGTCTTACGTTAAATCCTACTATAATAGCGTTGGAAGCCATCGCCAGCATTACGTCGCTCTCGCTTACCGCGCCGACGCCGCCGTGGATAACTCTTACGCGTACTTCGTCGTTGGTGAGCTTCTCGAGGGACTGTCTTACTGCTTCTACAGAGCCCTGAACGTCCGCCTTTACGATGATGGGCAGTTCCTTTACCTCGCCCTCTTCGATGGAGGAGAACAGGTTGTCGAGAGTTACCTTCTGATATGCCTTGAACTGCTCTTCCTTTGCTTCGTGCTTGCGCTTTTCAACAAGCTCTCTTGCAAGCTTCTCGTCCTCTACCGCCGCGAAGGTATCGCCAGCGGAGGGAACCTCCGCAAGACCCATTACCTCAACAGGAACGGACGGGCCTGCCTCGGTGACGGTTCTGCCCTTGTCGTCGCGCATTACGCGCACTCTGCCGACGGATGTGCCTGCGATAAGGATATCGCCGGTGTGCAGCGTACCGTTCTGAACCAGCAGAGTTGCGATAGGACCGCGGTTCTTATCAAGGCGAGCCTCGATAACGGCGCCCTTTGCAAGTCTGTCGGGATTAGCCTTGAGCTCGAGCACGTCTGCTGTAAGGCAAACCATTTCGAGCAGGGTATCCATGCCCTCGCCTGTCTTTGCGGAAACGGGAACGCAGATAACGTCGCCGCCCCAGTCCTCGCATACGAGGTCGTACTTGGTGAGTTCTTCCTTTACACGCTCGGGGTTTGCGCCCTCCTTATCCATCTTGTTGATCGCAACGATGATGGAAACGCCCGCAGCCTTTGCATGGTTGATTGCCTCAACGGTCTGCGGCATGATGCCGTCGTCCGCCGCTACAACGAGTATCGCGATATCGGTTATCATCGCGCCGCGCGCTCTCATGGATGTGAATGCTTCGTGGCCGGGGGTATCGAGGAATGTTATCTCGCGGTCGTCGACCTTAACGCGGTATGCGCCGATGTGCTGTGTGATGCCGCCCGCTTCTGTTGCGGTTACGCTTGCGTGTCTGATATAGTCGAGGATGGAGGTCTTACCATGGTCAACGTGACCCATAACAACTACAACAGGAGAACGCGGCTTGAGATCCTCCGCCTTATCCTCTTCGTCGTCGAACAGACGCTCCTCGATGGTCACAACGACTTCCTTTTCAACCTTTGCGCCAAGCTCCTCTGCGATGAGGGACGCGGTGTCGAAGTCGATGGTTTCGTTTATGCTTGCCATAACGCCGAGGTTGAACAGCTTCTTCATTACCTCGTTTACGTTGACTTTAAGTCTTGTTGCCAGTTCGCCGACGGTTATCTCATCGGGGATCTGAACCTTGAGCTGCTGCTTTCTTGCGCGCTCGAGTTCAAGGCGCTTAAGCTTCTGCGCTTCTGTTTCGCGCTTGCCGAAAGGCTTGCCTTTCTGCTGGGACTTCTGATTGATCTTCTGCTTGGAGCGGAAGTTATCGTTGTTCATTCTTCCAGCGGGAGCGATGGTTTCGTAGCGCTCGTTGTACTTGTCAAGCTCTACATAGCTGCCGCGTGTGTCGACGGTCTTTGTGACCTGCTCGCCGCGCTGAACAGCCTCGCCCTTCTGCTTCTGCATAACGGGAGGAGTGTTTACCTTGATCTTGCTGCTGTCGATAGCGGGCGCGTTGGGTGCGGGCTTGGGAGCAGCGGGTGCTGTCTGTGCGGGTCTGCGGTCGTTTCTGAAATCGCGGTTGTCACGGCGGTCGTTGTTAAAGCCACCCTGACGGTTGTCGCGCTGGCCATTGTTGAAACCGCCCTGTCTGTTGTCGCGCTGACCATTGTTGAAGCCGCCCTGACGGTTATCGCGCTGGCCATTATTGAAACCGCCCTGTCTGTTATCGCGCTGACCGTTGTTAAATCCGCCCTGACGGTTATCACGCTGACCGTTATTGTTAAAGCCGCCCTGACGATTGTCACGCTGACCGTTATTATTGAAGCCACCCTGTCTGTTGTCGCGGTTTTCAAAGGGCTTCTTTGCAGGAGCGGGCTTTTCCTCCGCCTTGGGAGCTTCCTTTACTTCTGCCTTGGGCTCTTCCTTGGCGGGAGCAGGCTTCGCTTCTGCCTTGGGAGCTTCCTTTGCCTCTGCCTTGGGCTCCTCCTTGGCGGGAGCGGGCTTAACCTCGGGCTTGGGGGCTTCCTTTACCTCCGCCTTGGGCTCTTCCTTGGCGGGAGCGGGCTTCGCTTCTGCCTTGGGAGCTTCCTTGACTTCTGCCTTGGGTTCAGCCTTTACCTCTGCCGCAGGCTTTGCTTCTGCGGGGGCAGCTTCCTTCTTGGGAGCAGGCTTCTTCTTTGCAGCGGGCTTCTTTTCCTCAACAACAGGCTGCTTTTCTGTCTTGATATCCTTTGTTGCAGCGAAAGCCTTCATTACATCGGGCACTTCGTGCATTCTGGTGTACTTTTCGAGGACGTATCCCACCTCGTCGGGTGTGAGGCTGCTCTGTGCCTTTCTGGGCGTGCCGCCGAAAGCATTATCGAGCATCTGTGCGACCTCGGCGCGGTCTGCCCCGAGATCCCTCGCAACATCCTGTAATTTATATTTGTTCTGTTTATTTGTTGGCAATGTAAATATCCTCCACACTAATTAGTTTCCGCATATAACTCGGAAATATGTCCGCCTCACGGCGTCACGATATGTTTTTTTATTGAGCCGTACAATCCGCCGTCGAGTATAACGAACACCCCGACGCGCTTTCCGACCGCGCTCTTTGCATCGTCCATCGAAAACTCCGCCTTGGTCACTTCGCTGCCGTATTTCTCGGCGGCAAAGCGGACTTCCTTTTCCGTCTTGGCGGAAACATCGGACGCGAGGATAACACCCGCCGCCTTGGATTTAGGCGAGGCAAGCTCCTCGACAGCCGCATCGAAGCCCATAACGAGCTTCCCCGCGCGCCTGCAAAGGCATATTGTTGAAAGTACGTTATTTATCGGCGCTCAGCTCCTTTTCCAGAGTTTCATATATTTCAGCGGGAACTTCGCATTTCAGCGCGCGCTCGAGCCTGCGTCCCTTTCGTGCAAGCGCAAGGCACTCCGCGTCGCGGCATATATATGCTCCGCGTCCCGATTTTTTTCCCGTGGGGTCTACGGAGACCTCACCCTCCTTGCTGCGGACTATCCTGACGGCGCCTTTCTTGCCGATCATCTCTCCGCAGCCAAGGCATTTTCTGAGAGGTACGCGCTTTTCCTGCATATTCTCTCCTTATTCCTCAGCGGACTGCTCTTCCGCAGCTTCCTCAGCGGGCTTCTCGTACTTTTCCTCCAGCGGAACAACTACGAAATCGTCGGGGTCGACTGCGCTCTCCGCCTTGATGTCGATTTTGTAGCCGGTAAGCTTTGCTGCGAGCCATGCGTTCTGACCCTTGTTGCCGATGGCGAGCGAAAGCTGGTTATCGGGAACGATGACCTTGCACGCACGCTTGTCGGGGTTCGGGTTGGTGATAACTACGCGGGAAACCTCTGCGGGCTTGAGTGCCTGCTTGATGAATTCCTCGGGATCATCGCTGTACAGAACAACGTCCACCTTCTCGCCCTTGATCTCCTTGGTTACGGCGTTGATACGGCTCTTCTGCGGGCCGATGCACGCGCCGACTGCGTCAACGTTGGGATCGTGGCTGATAACTGCGATCTTGCTGCGGCTTCCGGGAGCGCGGCTGACTGCCTTTATCTCTACGGTGCCGTCGAATATCTCGGGGCACTCCAGCTCGAACAGGCGCTTGATGAGCCACTTATCCGTGCGGGAAACCTTGAGGTACTGCTTCTTGTCGGACTCATTGTATTCCTTCGAAACGCCGGAGATGTACACCTTTACGACCTGACCTACCTGAAGATTTTCCCCGGGTATCTGCTCGCTTCTGGGCAGAAGCAGCTCGTTGTGGTTTATCTCAACGGTGGCATGGCCTGCGGGGTCTATCTTTGTTACGGTGGCAGAAACAGCCTCGTTTGCATACTGTCCCCAGACATCGGTCATGTGCTGGCGCTCGGCATTGCTGAAGCCCTGTCTGATGAGGTCCTTTGCATTCTTCGCCGCGATGCGCTTGAATGTATGTGTGTCGATGGGGCAGCGAACTCTGTCGCCGACCTGAAGCGACGGGTCGATCTTTCTTGCCTCTTCGAGAACTATCTCGGTTTCGGGATCGTACAGCGTATCAACGACCTCGATCACTTCCTTCATGATGCTTACGTCGAACACTCTGTTCTTGAGGTCGATGTCAACGATGACGGAGTTCTCCGTATCGTCAAGCTTGAGGTTGGACTTGAGGCTCTTTTCGATCGCGTACTTGATCTTTTCCGCGAGGATCTCGCTGTCTATGCCCTTTTCCTCCGCCAGTGCGGCGAGGTTGTCGTAAAAGCTGCCGTAGTCCTCTCCCTTTGTGGTTTTTCTCTTAGCCATTTTTCGTTATTCCTCCATTATTTTATCAAAGTCATCAAAATCATCGTAATTGATCGCGGATACATCCGCTACCGCAAGCACGGCGCTGCCGAAATCGCCAGTGACTGTCAGCTTTTCGCCATCAAATGCCTCGAGCACGCAGTTCACGCTCTTTGCGGGAAGCCCCTCGCACAGCTTGTATGTCCTGAGCTTTATCTTCCTGCCCACGGACGGTGCAAGCTGATCCACGCGCCTTACCGCGCGCTCCAGTCCCGCCGAGCTTATCTCAAGATAATCTATCTTGTCGATGAAATCCTGCTTGTCGATCGCCTCGTTTATCTCGTCGTTGACCGCCTCTACGTCGTCGATATCCACCCCGCCGGGCTTGTCGATGTATATCCACAGATACCATCCCGCGCCCTCTTTGATGAACACAACGTCCCACAGCGAAAAGCCATGGCTCTCGACGATCCCGCGCACCGCCTTGTCCGCGGCGGCCTCGATCGAACTCATGCCCTTTGCCAATGCCATAAGCAAAGCTCCTTTCAATTGCCGTTGAAATTGTGAAAAGTCATAAATAAAACTTAAAGACCGGAGCAAAACCCCAGTCTTCAGCCTAATCTATCGTATATATTATAAC
>CAVIFG010000056.1:9148-10280 GCA_963641955.1 Escherichia coli | reverse complement strand
TAGATTACAGCGAGATCGGGAAACGCATTGCCGCGCGCCGCAAGGAACTCGGGCTGAAACAATATCAGGTATGCGAAATGATAGACGTGAATTACAAGTACCTTTCAAACCTTGAAACGGGACGTTCCGCGCCGAGCCTTGAGCTTATCATGAGCCTGTGCCACGCGCTTGACACCACGCCCGACCGACTGCTTACAGGCGCCGACGCGCAACCTGTTTCGCCGGAGAACATCACGGACAAAATAAAGGCGCTGAACGAAAAAAATCGTCAGCTCCTCGGGGATTTTATTGATCTTCTGATCAAAAATCAGTAAAGTTTTAAAAAAATCTGCCGACAATTATAATAGCAGGCAGAATAATTAAACACAGAAAGGATAACACCATGGCGGACGCAATTGAATTCAGATACGACACACAGCTCCTTATCGACGGGCAGGGACTTGACGAGGACGAGATCTTCGACTACATAACCCAGCATTTTATCGGCGACTCTCTCCTTGTGGTTGCAGACGACGACGTCGCAAAGCTCCACTACCACACAAATGAGCCTTGGAAAGTGCTGGAATACTGCCGCACCCTCGGCGAGATATACGATATCGTCGTTGAGGATATGGACAGGCAGTCCCGCGGACTGAAAGGCTAAGGCAACAACTTAAAAAGAAATCTCCCCGAAAAAATCGGGGAGATTTTTTATACCGTTTCCGAAAATTTATCATCCTCAAAAAGCACATCGCAGAAATGCTCCTCGCTCTCGACGAAACACAGCCCATCCTCGCAGTATATCACGATGACCGCAGTCTTTTCCGGTAGGTAACGCCCGTTTGCTGAAACCGCGCTGAAACTGTACCGCCGCTTTCCGTGCTGAACACTGATAGTGCCGTAACCGTCCGGGTCGATGTCCTCGGTCACGATGCCGCTCATGCCCTCTAGCTCGTCCGCGCGGGGCTCTCCGCTTTTGTTCAGGCGGAAATACAGCGGCGCGAACACCGTGCTCAGCATAAAATTGAACGCCAGCGCGCCTATCGCCGCCATCGGCAGGGATATCCACCCCGCCACGCCCGCGCTGTCGATAAGCAGCCCGATGACCGACCCGACAAAAACAAACACCACCATGCGCAGCATATTTTTCGGG
>CAVIFG010000056.1:6629-9138 GCA_963641955.1 Escherichia coli | reverse complement strand
GTGAAAAGCTCCCCCGCGGACGGGAAAAGCGACTTTCCGAAAAAAAGCCACACCACCAGCTGCACCGCCAGATACGCCCCCGAAACCACCGCGAGCAGAATATAAAAGCTTGTCATGCGTTAATCTTCTTCCACAGGTTTTTCCTTGATTTTAAATCGAACTCTGTTCACCCGCAGGTTCGCCGCCTCGAGTACCGTAACGACAAAGTCCTCCGTTTCGGTGACATCGCCGTTCTTCGGGATATTTCCGAAAAGCTCCAGCACCCAGCCCGCAACGGTGTGCGCCTCGCTCTCTATGTCTACGTTTATATCGCGATTGGAAAGGTAACGGCGCAGGCTGTTCAGCGATACATCGCCGTACACCTCAAATTCGGTGTCGCTTACGGCGGTGACGGGGCTTTTCACCTCGTCGCTTTCGTCCCATATCTCGCCGACAAGCTCCTCAAGAAGATCCTCCATCGTGACGATGCCGAGCGTTCCGCCGTGCTGATCCAGCACCACGCTCATGTGGCACTTCTGCTTCTGCATCATTTTAAGCACTTCGCTTATCTTCAGCAGGTGCGGGATATACAGCGTTTCCTGCATAAGCTCGCGCACCGTAAGGTCTGTGCCGCGCTTTTCGTACTCTCTGAAAAAGTCCTTTTCGGTGATTATTCCTACGATGTTATCCAGCGTTTTCTCGTAAACGGGCATTCGCGAGTATTCCTCCGACAGGAATTTCTCGCGCACCTCCTCCGCGCCGTCGGTTACTTCAACGGCGGTTATGCTTACGCGGGGGGTGATTATCTCGTCGACGGTTATCTCGTCAAACTGCAGTGCGCTGCGCACAAGATTGCTCTCCTGCTGCTCAAGCACGCCCTCGTCCTCGATCTCGTCGATTATCGCCATAAGCTCCTCCTCCGTCACGCTGACAGAGCTTTTCTTATGGATAAGCTTTGAAATGCCCTTTTTCAGCATGATGAAGAATGCGGAGAACGGCGTGAAAATTATCATCAGGAACGACAGCACCGCAGATATCGCAATGCAGATAGGCTCCGCAAAGTCCTTTGCAATGGATTTCGGCAGTATCTCGCCAAAAATCAATACAACAACAGTTGTGATGATAGTCGCGGCAAGGGAGCCGTACTGCTCGCCGAGAAGCGACACCGCAAGCATGGTCGCGATGGACGACGTTGCAATATTCACGACATTGTTTCCGATAAGTATTGTGGTCAGCGCCTTGTCGTACTTTTTAAGGATCTTAAGCGCACGGTCCGCGCCGCGGGAGCCGTTTTCCGACATACTTTTCAGGCGTATCCTGTTGACGCTCGAAAACGCAGTTTCCGCCGCCGAAAAGAATGCCGACATCATTATAAGTATTACAATAAGAACGAACTGCATATAGGTTTATTCCCATTCCTTCCAAACATCGGGGCAGTAGCCCGTTGTGGCCTGCCTGCCGTTGCGCACTATCGGGGTTTTGTAGAGCTTCGGGTTTTCCGCAAGCTTTTCGGGCTTCGCGTCGTCGTAGAGATACTTGATATCCGCATAGTCGCGGGCTTTTTCGTCTATGACCTTATCTATGCCGCCTAGCGCCCGCACAACGCTGTCAAGCTCTCCCCTGCTTAATCCTTTCGCGAGGATATCCACATACTGATATTTTATGCCGCGCTCCTTGAAATATCTCTCCGCCTTTTTGGTGTCAAAGCACTTTGATTTTCCGAATATCTGAATATTCACGAAATATCCTCCCCAAATACATACTTCCGTATCGACTTTGTAACGCCGCAGTCGTTGTTGCTCGGCGCGATGAAGCGGCAGAGCTTTTTAACATCCTCGTGGCCGTTTTCCATGCAGAAACTCCATTCCGCCGCCTTCAGCATTTCAACATCGTTAAAGTAATCGCCGAAAGCCATGGTTTCTTCCCTTGTTACGCCTATCGCCTGCTGAAGCGCCGTCAGCGCCTTTCCCTTGCTTACGCCGGACGCCATTACGTCCATCCAGATAGGGCCGCTGACCTGCACGTTGAGCCGGTCGCCGAATATTTTGTCCAGCTCGGGCTTTCCGCGGTTCATCGTGCCCTGCATATCGCAGACGGCAAGCTTGTATATCGTTTCGTTAATGCTCAGGAAATCATCCGTTTCGATATGCCTGCGGTAATATTTCTGTATCTCGGCGGTGAATGTGCCGGTGTCCTTTTTGTGATATGTCCCGCTTTCGGCGCAGACAAGTATTTTCAGCCCGCCTATTTTCTCGCAGGCATCGAGGAGTTCCTCATAGGTTTCGCGGTCCAGCGGGGTTACGCTCACGGGCTTGCCCTTGTGCATAACGCAGGCGCCGTTGTCGCAGATGAAATCTATCCTGTCGCGGTATTCCTCGGGGAAAATGTGATCCAGCGCGAGGTATGTCCGCCCGCTGGATACCGCAAAAAATATTCCGCGCTTCTCTAATTCGTCGACAACATCAAGAAAATCCGCGGGTATCTGCTTTCTGTCGTTAAGCAGAGTGCCGTCCATATCGCTTGCGATAAG
>CAVIFG010000056.1:0-6619 GCA_963641955.1 Escherichia coli | reverse complement strand
GTTAAGAAGCCCCTTTTTTTCTTTATTCAGAAGCTCCTCGTTGTAAATTCCCTTGTCGAAATATTTTACCGCCGCGCAGATATCCGCAAAAACATCGTCGGGTATCCCCTCTTCCTCCGCCATTTTTTCTATCGCGGAAACAAAGTGCCTGCGCATATACTGGTTGTCCTTCAGCGACATATGAAGCCTTACACGCTCGCCGGTATCGACATTCGTAAGGTTGTGTATGTCGTGATCCAGCAGGCGCATGATGTTGGTTATGCTGTCACCGGCGGTGTTTCTGAAAATAAGACGGTGATAGAACGCCGCGCGGCAAATCGCCGCCATGTCAAATTCCTTGGGAAGCGTTTCGTGCACCGCCATGAGCGTGAAGAGATACTCCTCGATGCTTGCGTATTTGTTCGTAAGCCCCATACACAGCGTAAGGCTGTCCACCGAAGCCATCGAAAGCTTTATCGCGCTGTCCAGAGCGCATCTGTTCTCGTTCAGCGGGCAGATGTTTATCGGCACGGTTACGGCGTTTTTCATTTTGTAAACATATCTCGCCGCCTCCCGCGGGGGCATCATCGGGAAAGATCCGCGTATGCTCGCCTCGGATATTTTTCCGTCTATCTGCGACTGCGCAAGATACAGCAGCTTGTTGCTGACAGTATTCAGCCCCTGCACCTCAAGGATAACGGGCTGCTCGGTGCGTATGCGCTTTTTCATGTCATTCAGGGTTACAAGAATGTAGCTGAAATCGAACACATCCGCAAGCTCCGCAAACATTGGATCGACCATGCGGAAAACATAGCCGATGTTCTCGGGCAGCTCGGACATCTTCATAACGGTCCGGAAATCTATCTCGACATACTTCACGCCTGCGTCGCCGAGGGCGGAGATGTAGTTGTATATATGCTTCGGGTCAGCATTTTCGCTCAGTGCAAATGCGCACAGGCTGTTATCGGTAATAACGGTTTTCATTTGTTCATCCTTCACTATCAAATCTATATGAATATTATAGCATAGCCGCAAAAACTTATCAAGTGGAAAGATATGAATACTTTTAATACAGCACGCGCATAAATTTCCACACTCTGCACAAAATAACCTCGCGGCAGACAGTGCCGAACAAAACAGAATACTAACATTCAACAGGAGGGACACAAAATGTCTAACCAGAACAACCAGAATAATCAGAACAGCCGTCAGAACAATCAGCAGAATAACCAGCAGAACCAGAACAACCAGCAGAACAATCAGCAGCAGAATCAGCAGAACCAGAACAGCAGAAACAGCAGAAGCTGACAAGCGGCGCGGGCGGGAATATCCTGCCCGTTACATATTTTCGGTATTGACATAAACCGCCAAACAGACTATAATAAAGATAACAATACCTTATCTATGGAGGAACAACAATGGATGCGGAAAAACTGAAAGGATTGAGGAAAAACCTCGTTGTAATGTCAATGCTGGAGCTGGTCAGCGGTATGTTTATGATAATATGCAACGCATATTCCCTCGACACCGTTATAAAGGTCATGGGAATAATCGCCGCGGCATACGGCATCGTAACGCTGCTGGTATGGCTCGTCAAAAAGGAAAAGCAGAATGGCGCGGCGGTGTTCATCACTGCGATACTCGGCGTTATCGCGGGCGCGGCGCTGATATTCCTCACCGACTCCGTAAAGTCGGTATTCACCATCATTGCGGGAATAATCGCGGCGGTGCTCGGCATAATCAAGCTTCCGAATATGTTCGCTATAAAAAAGGGCGGATTTAAGAGATGGTACATAATGCTCATCCCTATCCTGCTTACCGTTGCGGCGGGAGTTGTTATCGGGCTTAACCCGTATAACTCCGACCAGTTCACCGCAATACTCCTCGGCATATCCCTGATACTCTGCTGTGCGGCGGATATAATCGGCACGGCGGGCGCGGGCTCCGCAGCCAAGGAGATCGTCATCGAAACAGAGGGAGTTGAAAATCCTCCCGCAGAAAAATAAACGGAAAGGGTACATATAATGAGCAAGATAATTCTTGACTGGAACAAGTACCTCGACACCGCCCGCGAAGCAGTGTCCGAGGGCATGGTGCTACTGGAAAACAACGGCGCGCTGCCGCTGAAGGAGGGCTGCACCGTATCGCTGTTCGGCAGAATGCAGGAACACTATTACAAAAGCGGTACAGGCTCCGGCGGCATGGTAAACGTTTCTAAGGTCTGGGGCATCCCCGAGGGGCTTACGGAGTGCGGCGTCAAGCTGAACGAAAAGCTGCGCGGCGTATATTCCGCATGGTCCGCGGAAAATCCCGTTGATCTCGGAGTGGGCTGGGGCGGCGAGCCGTGGTCCCAGAAAGAAATGCCCGTTTCGAACGAGCTTGCGGCGGACGCTGCGGCAAACTCCGACTGCGCAATATGCATTATCGCAAGAACTGCGGGCGAGGAGCAGGATCAGTCCGACGAGGGCGGCTCCTATCGCCTGACCGAAACCGAGCTTGAAATGCTGAAAACAGTCCGCAGGCATTTTAAGAAAATGACAGTTCTGCTGAATGTCGGCGGAATAATCGACATGAGCTTTGTAACCGAAGTGAAGCCCGACGCCGTTATGTATGTATGGCAGGGCGGCATGACAGGCGGACTGGGCACCGCTGATGTGCTCACGGGAAAGGTATCCCCCAGCGGAAAACTCCCCGACACCATCGCATACAACATCTCCGACTACCCCTCCGCGCCGTACTTCGGAAACACCGAGCGCAATTTCTACTGCGAGGATATCTACGTCGGCTACCGCTACTTTGAAACTTTCGCCAAGGATAAGGTCATGTATCCTTTCGGCTACGGTCTTTCCTACACAAAATTCAGCATGGCCGCCGACAGGATAAGCACCGACGGCAGCAGCGTTTCCTTTGATGTTGTGGTAAGGAATATCGGCGGCCGCTCTGGCAAGGAAGTTGTTCAGGTTTATTTCGAGGCGCCGCAGGGCAAGCTCGGAAAGCCGCTGCGTGCGCTCTGCGCTTACAAAAAGACGGACGTGCTCGTTCCCGAGGGCTTCGCAAGGCTGCATTTCGATATATCCAAGGCGGATATAGCGTCTTTCGACGACAGCGGCGTGACAGGCTTTAAGGACAGCTTCGTGCTTGAAGCGGGAGAATACTCCGTATATGCGGGCAGCGACGTGCGCTCCGCAGAAAAAATCTGCACTTTCAACATTGAAAATACATACGCTACGGAAAAGCTTTCCGAAGCCTGCGCGCCCGTTCTCCCGTTCGAGAGAATGCGCCCCGAAAAGGACGGAAGCGGCTTCAAGCCCGCATTCGAGCCTGTTCCCCTTATGGAAACCGACATGGACAAGCGCCGTGCCGCTGAACTCCCCGCGGATATCCCGCAGACGGGCGATAAGGGCATAAAGCTTGCAGACGTAAAGAGCGGAAAGCATACCATGGATGAATTCATCGCGCAGCTTTCCGACGACGATCTCTCCTGCATAATCCGCGGCGAGGGCATGGGAAGCCCCCGCGTAACAGCGGGTACCGCGGCGGCATTCGGCGGCGTTTCCGACAGTCTTTCCGGATTCGGTATCCCCTGCGGCTGCTGCGACGACGGCCCCTCGGGAATGCGTCTTGACTGCGGCACAAAGGCATTCAGCCTGCCGAACGGCACCCTGCTTGCAAGCTCGTTCAACACCGAGATACAACAGCGCCTGTTCGCTATCGCGGGAATTGAGATCACCGCGAACAATGTCGAGTGCCTGCTCGGCCCCGGCATGAATATCCACCGCCATCCCCTCAACGGACGCAATTTTGAGTATTTCAGCGAGGATCCGTACCTTACGGGCACCTGCGCGGCGGCACAGTTAAAGGGTCTGCACAGCTCGGGCGTTACGGGTACCATCAAGCACTTCTGCGGAAATAACCAGGAAACAGGCCGCCATGTCATCGACTCCGCGATATCCAAGCGCGCCCTCCGCGAGATATACCTCAGGGGCTTTGAAATTGCTGTAAAGCAGGGCAACGCGCGCAGCGTGATGACGACCTACGGTTCGCTGAACGGCCTCTGGACGGCGGGCAACTACGACCTCGTCACCACCGTTCTCCGCAAGGAATGGGGCTTTGAGGGCTTTGTAATGACCGACTGGTGGGCGAACATAAACGAGCGCGGAAAGGCGCCCGACAAGAGCGACTTTGCGCAGATAGCGCGGGCACAGAACGATACCTACATGGTATGCGCCGACGCCGCGCACAATGCCACCGGCGACAACACGCTCGCTTCCCTTGCGGCGGGAACGCTCACCCGCGGGGAGCTTCAGAGGAACGCCGCGAACATCTGCCGCTTCCTTATAAACACGCATGCGATGAGCAGACTTCTCGGCACCATGCCCGAGATAAACATAATCAACTGCCCCGACGACAGCGGAACGGCGGAGGGCGAAAACGTTGTGTTCTATGACCTCAACGGAAGCCTTACCATACCGCTGAACGAAGTTCCCTCCGACCGCGGAAGCAACTTCGTATTCGCGCTGGATGTTCAGAAGATAGGTATGTACAACGTGATAATGACCGCGTCCTCCACATCCTCCGAAACCGCGCAGATACCCGTTACATTCTTCACGACGGGATTCCCCGCTGGAGTATTCACATTCAACGGCACCAACGGAAAACCCGCTGAGATAACGCATGAAGCAAGACTGTATTCGCGCTTTGTTACCTGCCGCCTGTACTTCGGTCAGAGCGGACTGAAGCCCGAAAACATCCGTTTTGAATATGCGCACGACATCCCCGACGGCCAGCCGTGATAATTAAACAAAGAAATCCCCGTGGAACACTCCACGGGGATATTTTATTTATTCACTTTTTCAAACTGCTCGTCGAAATCCTTCTGCGAAAGCGGCCGCGAGTACAGGAAGCCCTGCGCGGCGTCGCACCCGCATACGCTGAGGAAATGCGCCTGCTCCGTAGTTTCGACGCCCTCCGCGATGATATCAAGCCCTATATCATGCGACATTGATATCGTGTGCGCGATTATCTTCCTGCCGCGGTCGGATTCCATAAATTCCGAGAGGAAGTCGCGGTCTATTTTAAGGACATCGAACCGCGTTGTTTTCAGCATATTCAGCGAAGAATAACCCGAGCCGAAATCGTCCATCAGCATCGTAAAACCCGCGTCCTTCAGCCTGCCGACAATGCCCTCGACCCCAGAGGATTCCGCGGACTCGGTTATCTCAAGCTCGAGATAATGCTTCGGGATATCATATTTCTTTACAAGCTCGCTGATATATTCCACCACGTCAAAGCTGTGGAGATACTCCCGCGAAATGTTGACCGAAATCGGCACGGGAGTTATACCCTTGTCTATCCAGCTGCGTATTTTCTTGCACGCCTCTTCCCAGATAAAGCGGTCAAGCTTGACTATAAAACCGTTTTTCTCGAAAAGCGGGATGAAATCCGCCGGGGATATCATGCCCTTTTCGGGGGATATCCACCTTGTTAGCGCTTCCGCGCCGATTATTTTATTGGCGGATATGGAATACTTCGGCTGAAGATACATCACGAATTCGTTGTTGAGAAGCGCGTTCTGCATTTCGTCCTCAAGGTATTTTTCCTTGTGCAGGTCGTTCCTCATGGCGTCGTTGTAGAAGCATATATTCTCCATCGCGTTGCCCTTTACGGAGCGGCGCGCAATGGTCGCGTTGTCGCCGTATATTCTCGTCGGGCCGTTTATTTCATCCGCTATCGCCACGCCGAACGAAAAGCGGTACTCCATTCCATGGAAAAAGCTCAGCAGTGCTTCAAGGCGATGGATAAAGTCAATGATCTCCTGCCTGTTTCTGAACGGCATGACGATCATAAAAACATCCGCCGTAAGCCTTGTGAAAGGCTGATCCTCCGTGCATATCATGCCGAGGGAGCGCCTTATAAATTCCAGCAGTTCATCCCCGGCCTGCTCGCCGTAGGCTTCGTTTATCATCTTGAACCGCTCTACGTCGAACTGAATGAACGCAAGATTTTTCCCGCCGATGCGCTTTATAAGCTTAGTCAGCCGCCGTGTATACAGCGACGGATCCATATCCGATGTGAACTTTGCAATGTCGTTTTCGAAATATTCGCGCTCGCTGAACGGGCGGATATTGAAGTTTATATCGGTGATACGGCTGTTTTCATCAAGCAGGAACAGTGCATAAACATGGCAGCGTTCAAAATCCTTTTCGGGCAGCATACGCATATTTATATCGGCAACAAGCTTCTTGTGCTCCGTGCCGAAGGCTATGCCCTGCTCTATCTGTGCGCAGAAAACTTCAAACTCCTCATGCGACTCCGGCGCGATAAACCCGTTTTCCAGCAGGTACATCAGCGGATTTTTTGTCCCCTCGGGAAACAGCCCGCCGCTTATCTGCTCTACATAATCATCGGAAATGCTCCATATAAAATGAAGGGTATCCCTGTCCTCGGAAATAATTTTCATGTATTTCTCGGCGCACTTTGCGGAGATATCGGAAGTTTTCAATTTAATCACCACCCATTACTATCTTACAGAATATTCATTGATTTTATTATAACATATACCCTACAATTTTTCAACCCTGTTTTTGTAATTTTATCTAAAAACTTTTCGACATTTACGATAAATTTGTATATTTACAAT
>CAVIFG010000055.1:5195-10469 GCA_963641955.1 Escherichia coli | reverse complement strand
GTATTTACTCTTATCATGGTGTTCTGCATGGTTTTCTGCATGACCGTGTTCACCGTAGCAGACAAATGCGGAGGACTGAGCGGAGATGTGTTTGCCGCAGCGATAAAGGAAATGTGGATAGAATACGTTATCGTGTTCCTGCTGGTGTTCTTTGTTGTCACAAGGCTTGCAGTTAAGCTTGCGGGTCGGCTGTTCGCCCCGACAGAAGTGAAGCCTATATTCAACATCCTTGCGGTGCAGTGTTTTACGGTCTGCATGGTCGTACCGACGATAACGCTTATCGCGGTGTTCCTGCACAACGGCTTCACTGCCGACTGGTTTTTCAGCTGGATAACCCTCGCTGCGAAGTGCTTCCCCGTTGCGCTGTGCCTTCAGATTTTCTTTGTGGGACCGCTTGTAAGATTTATTTTCAGACACATTTTTGCGGAGAAAAAACCTGCGTGATATTGCCGGAACGGGCGCTCTCGCATAAAACAAAGAATACGGCTTGACAAAACCGTTTTTTTATGTTATTATATACAAGTGCTTTAGCACAGTATCACAATGCCGTGATTTAAAGCGCGGCAGTATATCAGAGAGAAAACCCGAAAGGACGACAGAAATCATGAAGAAATTTTTATCCGTTATGCTGACAGCGGCAATGGCGCTGAGCCTTTGCTCCTGCGCAAGCAGCACAAACAGCTCCTCCACCGCATCCGACGCAGCAGACAGCTCCGCAGTAAACAGCGACGCTGAAAACAACAATGCAGAGGACAGCACCGCAGACGATAGCACCACCGAGGGCGGCGACTGGGCATACATAGCAGACAAGGGCGATTTCATCGCTGGCATCACCCTGTTCGAACCGATGAACTACTACGATGACAACGGCGAACTGACAGGCTTTGAAACCGAGTTCACAAAGGCTGTATGCGAAAAGCTCGGCGTTGAAGCAAAGTTCCAGCTCATCGAGTGGGACAAGAAGGAGATCGAGCTTAACGCAAAGACCATCGACGCTATCTGGAACGGCCTTACCGTTACAGAGGACCGCAAGGAAAACATGGCGTTCTCCACACCTTATGTAAGAAACAAGCAGGTCATCGTTATCAAGGCAAACAACGCCGATAAGTACAAGGACATCGAGTCCATGGCAGGCGCTTCCTGCGTTGCAGAGAGCGGCTCTGCGGGTCAGACAGCCATCGAGGAGAACGAAGTCCTCTCCCAGAACACCTTCATCCCCGCTTCCGCACAGAAGGACGCGCTGCTTGAAGTTAAGTCCGGCACAGCAGACATCGCAGTTATCGACTACGTTATGGCTACCGCTTCCATCGGCCCCGACACAGATTATTCCGACCTGATGATCGTTGACGGTATCGACCTCGTTGCCGAGGAATACGCTATCGGTCTCAGAAAGAACGATACAGAAACTCTCGCAAAGATCAACGGCGCCATCGATGAGCTCGTTGCAGACGGCACACTGAAGGATCTTGCCGAAAAGTACGGTCTTGCGGACGTTTACGCATTCAACTGATACCACAAAGCACAAAATAATAACACGGGCAGCACTGCACATCACCGTGAGGTGCTGCCTTGAATTTTACGAATTTACCGAGGTCGAAAAATGTCTTTTCTTGATGTAACCGCGCAGCTTGCGGACGGATTTCTGACGACGCTGATGATCTTCGGGATAACCCTTGTCGGCGCTATCCCGCTTGGTCTGCTGATAACTCTCGGCTCGATGTCGAAGATAAAGCCCGTGAAATGGATCTTCAAAATCTTTGTTTGGATAATCCGCGGAACTCCGCTTATGCTTCAGATAATCCTTGTTTTCTACGGTCCGGGGCTTCTTTTTGAAGCAAAGCCGCTGCCGCGCCTTATTTCCGTTATAATCGCATTTATTATCAACTACGCGTGCTATTTCTCGGAGATCTACCGCGGCGGTATCGAAAGCATACCTAAGGGGCAGTATGAGGCAGGACAGGTTCTCGGCATGACAAGGGCGCAGATATTCTTCAAGGTCGTTCTGTTTCAGGTTATAAAGCGCATCGTGCCGCCCATGGGCAACGAGATAATCACGCTTGTAAAGGATACCTCCCTTGCCCGCGTTATCTCGGTAATCGAGCTTGTCAAGGCGGCGGAGAACATCATCTCGCTCAAGTCCATAATCTGGCCGCTGTTCTACGTTGGTGCATTCTATCTGCTGTTCTCGGGTCTGCTCACGCTCCTGCTGAACTTCGTGGAAAAGAAGCTGAACTACTATCACAACTGACGGAGGTGCGGACATGGCTTACCTTGATATAAACGGCATTTACAAAAATTTCGGCAAGACCGAGGTATTAAAGGGCATTTCCTTTGGTATGGAAAAGGGCGAGGTGCTCGCGATAATCGGCTCTTCGGGAAGCGGAAAGACAACGCTGCTGCGCTGCCTTAACTTCCTCGAAACACCCGACAGCGGCAGCATTTCGATAGACGGTGAAACGCTTTTCGACGCGAACACCCCTGCTTCCTCCGATAAGGAAACCCGCATGAAGCGCCTGCATTTCGGACTGGTGTTCCAGTCGTTCAATCTGTTCCCGCAGTACACCGTACTGAAGAACGTGTCGCTGGCGCCGGAGCTTCTGCGCATAAAGGGCAAGAAGCTTTCCAAAGCTGAAAAGAACGCCATCATAAACGAGATAGACGAAAATTCCCGTGCGCTTCTTAAAACGGTAGGTCTGGGCGAAAAGATGATGTCCTACCCATGCGAGCTTTCCGGCGGACAGCAGCAGCGCGTTGCCATTGCAAGGGCGCTGGCGCTCAGCCCCGATATTCTCTGTTTCGACGAGCCTACATCCGCGCTGGATCCCGAGCTTACCGGCGAGGTGCTGAGGGTCATCCGTGAATTAAAGACCACCAATCGCACGATGATCGTCGTTACGCACGAGATGAACTTCGCCCGCGGCGTTGCAGACAAGGTGATTTTCATGGCGGACGGCGTTATAGAGGAATACGGCACCCCCGACGAGGTATTCGGCAATCCCAAGAGCGAAAAGACGCGAAGCTTCCTTGAGAAGTCCCTCGAAAATCCGTAAATATCAATATAGCGCACTGCTTTATGCGGTGCGCTTTTTTAACCAAAAATTGACCCGCCGAAAAGCCAAACCAACATTTCCCGGCAAGCAAAACGGCACCGCCGAAACGGTGCCGCCCGATATCATTAAGAGGATAAAAACAGACAAAGACCTAGCTTAGCCTACGCCGGGCTTAGCCTTGAAGGAAAGACAGTCTGTACACTGTACAACAGTGGGGTTTGCTTCGTGTGTGCCCACTTCTATCTTGTCGAGAGAACAGAAGTCCTCGCAGCAGCAGTGGTGGGCGCAGTTTTTGATAGTACATCCGATGTGCTTGTTTGCGTATTCGGTACCCATATCGAAACTTCCTTTCGTTTTACGAAAATTTACGGCGGACAATTTATCGCGTCCGCCGTAAAATATTTTTTGCTTTTCCCGCTCGTTTATTCCGAAAACAAAAGGGAATTTTTTCTTTTTATGAACGATATTCGTCCAGCGCAGCTTCAATCACCGGAGCGACTTCCCCGCTCCTCTGCGTCCAGGAATCGCCGTCGAAAGCCGTTGCATTGAGGATATCTGCGTAAATAGCCCAGAAATCGCTGCTGAATCCGAATGCGTCCTCGGTCACAAGGGAGAACTTGCTGCCGTCGCACATATCCTGCCACAGATCATACAGCTGCTCATCCCAGATCATCTGCCACTTCTCGTGACCCGCATACTTGCCCTCCGTGTAGGTTATCGGCTCGGGGGAAACATGGTCTGCGCGGTTCTGCGCGATGACATTCGGGTCGGTTTCGTAAACGCGGAAGCAGTTTATCATATCCACCGCGCCCTTGATGTTCTTCGCGCCCTTGGGCACAACAAAGCCGAAAAGATCATGGGACTGGTAATAAGCGTCCGCCGATACATCTCTCGGGAACGGAACGAACGCAAGGTCGGACACCTCGCCGATTATGTCGTTCTCAACACCCTTCTTATCCTGCAGTTCCTTTGTACCTGCGGTGTAAGTCCACTCAGGCTCCATGCCGAGGAACAGGAGTTTATCGCTGTTTGTCGCAAAAAGCTGCGGCGATACCCAGTCGCCAAGCTGACCCGCATACATAACGCCGTCGCGGCAGAGTGTTTCGTAGAAATTCATCGCCCTGCCGACATTTGAATCCCCGATATTGTTGATTATCGTGCCGTCGGGATTTGCTCTAACGAGGGTGGTTCCCGTGGTGGCGATAAGGGATGTGAGGATCGTATCGGTGGCATAGAAGCCCATGTTGTTTTCATCACGGTCGCAGAACGCTATCATCATATCGCGCCATGCGTCCCATGTCCACTCGCCGTTGATATAAAGATCATATGGATCCTGCAAGCCGTTTTCCTCGATGGTCTTGCGGGAGTAATTCAGCGCAAATGAAGTCGTTATCTTGTGGGGATACTTATAATGCTTTCCCTTGTATTCCATGGAATTGATTACATCCTTCATATCCACCCACAGTGGGGAATCCATGTCAATATAATCATCCAGCGGCTCGAACAACCCCTTGCCGACGTTTCCGGGATACATCATCGCGTCATGGGTAACAATATCGGGAGAATCATCCGCAGAAATCATCATGCCGAGCTTTTCATAATATGCGTCGCCGCTGGGGCTGGAAATAAATTCAATGTTTCCGCCGTACTGCGGGCTCTGGAAAACAAGGCACTGCTCCGTGCCCTTCTGATCATCGCGGATGTCGTAGTATCCAAGGTATACGACTGTGCCTGCGTTGCCGTCAGGGGTGTAGGATGATGTTTCAAGCTCCTTTATGTCGCGGTCGGTGGCGGCGTTTTCGTCGGGATCAGTGGTTGTGGCGGTGGTAGTCGCGGAAGTGGGTGCGTTTACCGATGGCTGTGCAGATTCTTCCATGCAGCCCGAAAGACCCATTACGGAGATCGCGGCAATTATGCCCGCAATTATCCTTTTTTTGTTCATAGTAGCCCTCCATATTATGATACAATGGTGTACCGTTTGTGCATTCCTTTAGGATCGCGATCTCCTGTTGTGTCTGTATTATAGCATATTATTCAGCATTTTTTAATACTTTTTCGTGCCCGAGTGATAGCATTTTGTGCACTTCTGTGCTATTTTTACAATGTTTTTCAACGCTTTGCAGTGATATTTATGTTAAATTGCACATTGCAGAGCGAAAATGCATTTCCGCCCATTGCATTGCAAGCTTCAAAACCGCCTTTTCCTGTCATTAAATCGCACCCG
>CAVIFG010000055.1:0-5185 GCA_963641955.1 Escherichia coli | reverse complement strand
CCCGCGGCTCATTTTGGCGGATTTTGTTGAAAAAAATTCATAAACCCTCTTGACACGGAGAGGAAAATATGCTAGAATATTTTTGGGGTTAGTTATTCCTAACCAATATTTGAAAGGAGTATTCCATGAGCGTAGTAGTAGTCGGCGGCAACGACCGCATGGCAACAAGATATAAGGATATCTGCAAGGACCACAACTGCAAGGCAAAGGTTTTCACGCAGATGCCCAGCGATTTTGCAAACAAGATAGGCTGTCCCGATCTGATGGTAGTGTTCACCAACACCTGCTCCCACAAGATGGTAAACACCGTAAACACCAAGTCCGAGAAGCACAACATTCCGATCGTACGCATTCACAACGCCAGTGTTAATGCGCTTAAAACCGTCCTCGAGCAGTACGCTCGCTGATTTTTTTACAGCGCGGTTAGCATATCCTAACCGAGGATAAAACAAAATAAAAAGCGTATAACAGATAGAAAACGCATCGGGAGATAACTTATGTCACAGAACGAAATGAGGGCATTCCAAAGCAAGCTTGCGTTCCACACGGCGCCCTCGCTGCTTGGGATAAAATGCGCGAGCCTCGTGGCGATATCCAAAAACGAGTGCAATGTCGCGGAGAACGTGCTTGCATTCAACCTTCGTGCCGCACAGAAAGGTCTTAAAATAACCGCGCTGTCCGAGTGCCGCGAAAAAACGCTGATACTTGTCTACAACAGGGCGCAGCTTTCGGAAAGACTGCGCGAGCCTGCTTCGCGGGAGATACTCCGCGGATACAGCTACACCGACGACATGACTGTCGAGGAGTGTATCGCAAGGCTGTCCGAGCGTATGCGCAGCGGCGGGGATTTTCCGCACGAAATAGGAATTTTCCTCGGATATCCCACCGAAGATGTGATAGGGTTTATCGCCAACAACGGCGGAAGCTTCAAGCTCTGCGGCTACTGGAAAGTATACGGCAATGAGCGCAAGGCGGAACGCACATTTGAAAACTACAACAAATGCAGGAATTATCTTTGCAGAAAGCTTGACATGGGCGAGGATTTTTACCGCATATTAAAAATTTCATAACCGACATTCAAGGAGGACAATTTCATGAAAACAGCAGTTATTTACTGGAGCGGCACAGGCAATACGCAGATGATGGCAGAGGCCGTTGCTGCGGGCGCAGGCGCTGAGATCTTCTCCGTTTCCGATTTCAAGGGCGACGTTGCCGAATATGACAGACTTGCATTCGGCTGCCCCGCAATGGGCGCAGAGGAGCTTGACGACAGCGAATTCGAGCCGTTCTTCGCAGGCATCGAGAGCAAGCTCTCGGGCAAGAAGGTAGCTCTTTTCGGAAGCTACGGCTGGGGCGACGGCGAGTGGATGCGCAACTGGGCGCAGAGAGTGGCAGGCGACGGCGCCGAGATAGTCGGCGGCGAGGGTCTTATCGCCAACGAAACTCCCAATGACGACGACCTCGCAAAGTGCAGAGCACTCGGCGCGGAACTCGTAAAGTAATTCCCCATTAATCAAGATAACCAATCATCCATCACTTTGTTTCCTTTTTATGCCAGAGCCCCGTGGTTTCCCCTGCGGGGCTCCGGCATTTTAAAACAGAAATTCGGCAGGTTCGATATGACCTGCCGAATTATTATTTACTCCACCTTTATTCCGCCCGTGGTGTCGGATGTATCGGTACTGATGTCGTCCGTTTCATCGGTTTCGCTTGTTTCATCGTAGGGCTCCGAGGTTTCCTGCGAAGTTTCAGGCTCGGATGTTTCGGATGTGTCCGCGGGTTCGCTTGTATCCGAGGTGTCGGGAATATCAGGCTCGGGTTCGGATGTATCGGAGGATGTTGTCGGCGGCGTTACGGTATTATCGGGAACGTCCGCTGTATCGCTGCCGCTTCCGCTGTATGTAAGGCCGCTGCGCGCGAAATATGCGTAAACTCCGTTGGCAATTGCCGCCGCCATTCCCTTCTGATATGTTTCGTTCGCCATCACCATGCATTCGCGCTCGTTCGAGATAAATCCCATTTCAACAAGCACCGACGGGAAATCCTGCTGAAGCGTTACCCAGTAATAGCTGTATTTTGCGCCGCGGCTGCTGCTCGTGCCGTCCGCATAGACAGAATTGTCGTAATAGGACGAGAGCTGCGCGTTTATCGCGCTTGCCAGCGGCTGTGAGAACGGCGTGAAATAATATACCTCTACACCGTGCGCCGCCGTATTCGTTGCACTGTTGCAGTGCAGGGAAATGTACATATCCGCACCGTAGCTGCGTGCAACCGTCGGTCGGGTGGTGGTGAGGATAAACTCGCTTTCGGTCTTTAATCTTATGACCGTTGCGCCCATTTCGGTGAGTTTGGTTTCAAGCTGCTTTGCGACCGCAAGGTTAACTACCTGCTCGGTAACGTTGCCGATGGCACCGGGGTCAAGCTTGCCGACCACCTTGCCGTAGCCGTGGCCCGGGTCGATAACAATGACCTTGCCCGAAAGGGTTGCGGTGGGGACATCGAATGTCAGCATAAGGTCGCCGTTTTCGTCGTAGTATGCGCCGCAGCCGCTGTATATTCCCGCCTGCCGCAGCGTGAGCGCCAGCCTGAACTTAGGCACACCGCCCTCGTCCACGGTTTCCCACTTGCCGCTGCTGAACAGCGAGCAGTATTCAAAACTCGGCAGACCGGTTACGCTAGTGATATTGTCAAACGTAATGTACACCGTGGATGCATTGTAATCCGCCACGCCGTAAGGGCCGTCGTTCGCCTCGAAGAACGAAACGGGCGTTGTGATATTGAAGCTTGAACGGTAATCAAGATGCAGCTTTATAAAGCTCTTGCCGCCGCTGTTTCCGATTGACTTCACGGAAAGCGCGTTGTAGCCGAGCCCCGTATCGCTGAATGTGGTGACATCCTCCGCCGCGAAGCGCTTGCCCGACGTGGTGGTTATATATCCGCCCGAGGACGAGCGGTAGTAATCCAGCGTGCCCGCAGGCATCTGCGAAAACAGAGGGGATGGAATGCCGCCTGTTGTCTTGCCGTCGTATACGTTGGTGTAATTGCTGAGCACCTTTACATATGTTACGGTTTCGCTGCTCGATACTATCGGAGCCATGCTGCCGACAACCTCCCCCGTGCCAACGCTGTGCTGGTCGTCGGAGATGTCGACCTCGATCTCCTTGGGAGGTTCAGGCTCCGCCTCGATGGTAACGCTGCCGCCTGTCATGTACTCCTCGGAGCCGCTGTACGAAGCGTAGAACGAAATGTTGCCGAGGTTCTGCTCCTCTCCGATTATGCCCTTGCCGACGGTGTAATATCCGACGAACTTGGCATACGAGCTGTTCGCGTCGAGTTCCTCGCCGCTGCCCTCGCGCTCCTTGAGGGTTATCGTCTTTCCGCCGATGGTGGCAGTTACCTTTGCGCCGCTGTATGCAACGGCAACGAGGGATATCTTCGTGCCGCCCTCAACGCGGATGTCCTTGTCGGATTCGATTGATTTCAGCACGTCCACGCGGCGTTCGATGGAATATTTATACTGCCTGCCCTTGTGCTCTATCGTGAAGCTGTTGTGGCCGACCTTCAGATCCTTTACAAAATAGAAATTGCCCGCTTCGTTCAGTTTTATCTTGCTTCCGTCGAAGAAAACATCGAAATTCTCATCGAAAGTACCCATGAACTTAACGCTGCTGTCGTATGTAACAAAGCTCAGCGACGACGGGGAAATCATCGTGAGATCCTCGAAAATCGTTTCGGTGTTTATCTGCTCATCGAAGAACTTTTTCAGCGTGTCCGTTGTTCCGAGCGGGTTTGCGCGCAGCGAAGCAAGCGACGAGAACGCACTGCCGCCTATCGACGGGATATCCTCAAGCACGGAAAGCTGCCGCAGGAGCTGATCCTCATACCAGCCTGTGTACTTTCCTATCTTTTCGTTCAGGTGCATGATATAGGTCTTTGCACCCGTGCTTTCGGTGAGGTCGTTCCACCACGAAGCAACGTTTTCAAAATTCAGCGCCTGATCGCTTGTGGAGCCGTATGCCTTTACCACAACAAAATCAGCATATCCCTTTTCAACATACTTCTTTGTATCGCAGAAGCCGTCGATAAGCGCCTGCGTGCTGTCTGCCGTAACAGAGCCGTCCTCGCGGGTGGTGTAGTTCGCCCACATATCCGATATCAGCAGGCCGACCGCCGTGGTGCTGCTTGTGCCGCGAACCGCCTCGGCGGCTGTTCTTATCATGTACTCGTTGGTTTCATACAGCCAGTTGGTGTAGCCTATTCCCGAGCCGCTGCGGAGATATTCGGCGTACATTTCGGGGGTGTCGGAGGTGTAGTAATTTGTAAGGAGCACACCCTCGCAGGCGTATTTCATTGCGAACCTGTGTATCGCCGCAGAAAATCCCTCTTTCAGCCCGCCGCCGTTTTCGGATACATCCGCCGCAAGCTTTCCGATATCAAGCTCCGCATAGGCATACAGCCCCGCGTCGTGCGCAGCGTCAATAACAGCGCCGAAAACGCCGCCGTCCGTGGTATTTATTTCAAGGTCAAAGCAGGGTTCATCCTCCGCATATATGCCGACTATAACGGCATTCATGCCGTAACCCTTTATCTCCTCGAAAAGCGCTGAAAGGTCGGTGCTGCCGTCCGCCGCAAAGTCATCCCCCGCCGCAAGCTGAACAGCGCGCATCCCGCTCTGGAGCGTGATATTGCTCCCGACAGTGATGGGCGTATCTGTAACTATTTCATCCGAGGGCGACGAAAAATCCTCCTCGGACGGCTGCGCGTATACTCCCGACGACATGATAGCCGCGGAGAGCATTATCGCCGCAATACGTTGAAACATCTTTTTCATATTTAATTCCCCGTCAATTATTCATCGCCGCTTTGAGGGCGGCTACCTCGCTGTCGACCTGACTTTTCACCGAGCTGTCGGGGGCGAAAATGCTCCGATAGCTGTAAAGGCAAATTCCGCCGTAGGAGCGCTGCGCCAGCGCCTCGGTGTACTGCCGCGACAGTATATTTTTATCTGTTATCCATTCTGTTTTCCCCGCGCCTGCCCATGTGTCCTCAAGGCCTATTTTCGATACGGACAAGCCTATTATCAGCGGGATACCGCCGCTCTGCGCGAGGGCGTCCCATTCCGCTGCGCACCTGCTGTAGGGCTGCGCGGAATTGTTGAAGCCATAATATATCTGCGGCATGATGT
>CAVIFG010000054.1:0-10556 GCA_963641955.1 Escherichia coli | reverse complement strand
GCGCTACACCTCCCTTGCGATATCCACCCTCGACGACAGATACGCCCTCGAGGGCGAAAAGCTCGAGCGGGAAAGCTGCGGGCTGCTTATCGAGTGCCTGCTTGATCCGCTGGCTTCCGACGGCGCGTTTGACGAAAACCTTGTGCGCCTGATGAAAACCGAGCTTATCGACGCCATCGACAGCGTCATCAACGACAAGCGCTCCTATGCGATAAAGCAGGCGGCGCGCACCGCCTTTGTCGGCGAGCCGCAGGAGCTTTCCGTAAACGGCACCCACGAGGAAGCCGAGAATGTCACCCCGCAGAGTGCATACGCGGCATACCGCAGTATGCTGGAGCGCGGCCATATTGAGATATTCTGCGTCGGCTGCAGCGATTTCTCCGAAAGCGAGGAGCTGCTGACAAAGGCGATAGGCGGAATAAACCGCCACGACATCTGCGAGCCGTATTCCGCGCCCTCTGCCCTCAAAAACAAGCCCGCCGAGGTAACGGAAACCGCGCCCATGCAGCAGGCGATAACAAGGCTTTATTTCAAGGCGCCCGAAATGACCGACCGCTATGCGAACACGCTTTTCGGCATGATACTCGGCGGAATGACCACGTCGCGCTTCTTTGAAAACATCCGTGAAAAGCAGTCGCTGTGCTACTACTGCTCGGGATTTGCAGACCGCTTAAAGCGCACGCTGATTGCAAACTCCGGCGTTGAGCCGCAGAACATCAAGCGCACGCAGGAAGCCATCATGAAAGAGCTTGACAATATCAAGGAAAACGGCGTTACTGAGGACGAGGTTAAGCGCGCAAAACTCGAGGCGCTGAACGATATCTCTTCCCTTTACGATAACGTGGGAACGATAGGAAGCTGGTATCTCGGGCAGGTGACCGACGGAGTATTCATGACCCCCGAGGAATACACAGAAAATATTATGGCAGTGACCGCCGAGCGCATTCAGGCGGTGAGCAGGCTGTACACGCTGGATACGATATACACCCTCTGCCCCGAGGAGGCCGCAAATGACTGAAAAAATTACAAGCAGCATCATCGGTGAAAGCTGCATAAAATATGTTCACCCCTGCGGAGTTACCGTGTTCATGCTTCCGATGAAAGGATATTCCACCGTAACGGCGCAGTTTTCCGTTAAATTCGGCTCGCAGGACAGCCGTTTCCGCATAGGCGGCGGGGACGAGATAACCATTCCCGACGGCACCGCGCATTATCTTGAGCACAAGCTTTTCGAGAGCGAGGAAAAGGACGCATTCGCGCTGTTTGCGCAGACCGGCGCGTCCTGCAATGCGGGCACAAGCTACGACTACACCGTGTATTACTTCAACTGCGCCGAGAATTTCGCGAAGAACCTTGAAATCCTCCTCGGATTTGTTCAGCAGCCCTACTTCACACCCGAAAACGTCGAGAAAGAGCGCGGCATAATCGAGCAGGAAATAACAATGTATCAGGACAGCCCAAACTGGCGCGTTATCATGGAGCTGCTCAGCGGTGTTTACAGCGAAAACCCCATAAAGACCGACGTTGCGGGCACCGCCGAGAGCATATCCCACATCACCGATAAAATGCTCTACGATGTGTACAACGCATTTTACAACCCCGCGAATATGTACCTTTGCATTGCGGGCAATTTTGACCCCGACGAAGCAATCAGGGTATGCGAAAAGTGCCTTAACGACCGCAAGCCCCTCGACCTCGAAACGATACCGTTCACCGAGCCGTATGAGGTCGCGAAAAAGCATACGGAAATATCCATGCAGGTGGCGAAGCCGCTGTTTGCGATAGGCTTCAAGCGCCCCGATGCGGACGGCTACAAAGCCCTCGAGGAATATATCTACTACAACATCATTTTCGACTGCATTTTCGGCGATATGTCGGATTTCTACACCCGCATGAGGGACGAGGGATATCTCAACGATTCCTTTGGCGACGCCGTTTTCAAGGGCAGGGGCTATGTCATGCCCTACGCCGTCGGCGAAAGCGACGACCCCGACCATGTGCTCGACGAAATGAAGAAAGAGCTCAAGAAGTTCAAGGCGGAACCTCCCACCCGTGAAATGTTCAGCCGCATCAAAAAGGCGACCTACGGCGACTGTGCACGCTCTTACAATAATGTAGAAGCCACCGCGCAGACCCTATCGGACGCTGCGCTTGCGGGCACATCGCCGTTTGCAAACATCGAAGCGGCGGCGGGCGCGGAGTACGAAAAAATGCTCGAAAAGCTCGCGGAGCTGGACGAGGAAAATGTCTGCCTGTCGGTCATCCGACCGCTCTGACGAAAGGAGATAATATAAATGACAGCACTGTTGCAGGCGGCCACCGCTGTAACGCAGGAGATAGAAGTTGAATTTCCGAACCTGTTCGGCGGACTTGCCATAAATTATTACAGGGGGTTCACCCTCTTCGGCATACCTATCTACTGGTACGGCGTGCTCATAACCATCGGCGTTGTGCTTGCGTATCTTTACGCAATGCACCGCACAAAGGACCTCGGTTTAAGCAAGGACAGGGTGTTCGACGTAGTATTTGCGGCGCTTATCGGAGGATTTCTCGGCGCGAGAATTTACTACTGCGTATTCACTACCCTTGACCCCAACTCGGGCATGAACTATGATTTTGTGACGGTATTCACAGGCATCCGCGACGGCGGACTTGCCATCTACGGCGGAATAATCGGCGGATTTCTTGTCGGGTTCATTGCCTGCAAGATACGCAAGGTGAATTTCTTCGCCATGTGCGACCTTGCTTCGTTCGGCTTCCTTATCGGGCAGACGATAGGCCGCTGGGGCAATTTCGTAAATCAGGAAGCCTATGGCGCCGTTGCCGACCCCGACTGGCTCTTCGGCATGACGGGAACGATCATCTCGCAGAACGTTGAAGCGGGCGCGGTGGTTCATCCCTGCTTCCTTTATGAGAGCGTATGGTGCCTGCTGGGCTTCATCGGGCTGCACTTCTATTCAAAGAAACTGCGCACCTACGACGGTGAAATTTTCCTGCTGTACATTGCATGGTATGGCCTCGGCAGAGCGTTCATTGAGGGACTTCGCACAGACAGCCTTATGATCGGCGATTACAGGGTTTCTCAGCTTTTGGCGGCGGCATCGTTCGTTGTTGCAACGGCGCTTTTCATCGTATTCAAGATAATCACCGAAAAGAAGCAGATACCGCTTTATGTCAACACCGAAGCGTGCAAGGAACAGCTTGAACACGACAGACTTGAAGCCGAAGAAGCCAAGGCTAAAAAGGCGGCAAAGAAAGCCGAGAGAGAGGGCGTTGCACCCAGCATACTCGACGAAAGCGCAGACGAAATCACCGGGGAAACCGAAAGCGACCCCGAAGAAAATACAGAAACAGCAGAAACAACTGACGAATCAGAAACAGAAAACGAGAGCGAGGACGACGAAAATGGCAGCGAAGATAATTGACGGCAAGGCGGTATCCGCCGCAGTTAAGGAGCAAGTGCGCGCAGAAATAGAGCGCGACAAGCTTGATATAGGTCTTGCGGTTGTAATTGTGGGCGACGACCCCGCAAGCCGCGTGTATGTAAACAACAAGAAAAAGGCGTGCGAGGTTTGCGGGATAAAGAGCTACGAATACGCTCTCCCCGCCGAAACAAGCGAGGATCAGCTCCTTGAGCTTATCGACGCCCTCAATGCAGACGAAAAGGTAAACGGCATTCTCGTGCAGCTTCCCCTCCCCCGCCACCTCGACGAAGAAAAGGTCATCAAGCGCATTTCCCCGCTCAAGGACGTTGATGCATTCAGCGCGGAGAACGTCGGCAAGATAATGATAGGCAACTACGCATTCCTGCCCTGCACGCCCGCGGGCTGCATGGAGCTTATCCACAGCACGGGCATTGAAGTAAGCGGAAAGGAGTGCGTTGTCATCGGACGCAGCAACATCGTAGGCAAGCCCATGGCAATGCTGCTTCTCCACGAAAACGGCACAGTCACCATCTGCCACAGCCGCACGAAAAATCTCGCAGAAGTATGCCGCCGCGCAGATATTCTCGTTGCAGCGGTAGGAAAGCCCAACTTTGTTACAGCGGACATGGTTAAGGAAGGCGCGGTAGTTATCGACGTCGGTATCAACCGACTTGACACCGGCAAGCTCTGCGGCGACGTAAAGTTCGACGAAGTAAGCGAAAAGGCAGGCTGGATAACACCCGTTCCCGGCGGCGTAGGCCCCATGACCATCGCAATGCTGATGAAGAACACCGTAATGGCTAAGCGCATTCAGAGCAAATGAACAAGAACGAAAAATCATTCCTGCGCAATGCAGTGATACTCACCCTCGCGCTGTTGGCAATAATACTGTTTATGCCCGAATGGGGCGCTATGCAAGTTGTCATAGTGCTGCTTGTGGCGATACTCGCCGGGGCGCAATGGGCGCTGTTTGCTTACATAAAGAAGAATAAATGAATTATCGGGTCGTCCTATGGCGACCCGATTTTTTATTTGCTTCGTAGATATACAAAAACGGCATGGTGCAGAACACCATGCCGTAGTTTATTATGTTTTTATCAGCCGAGGACGGAGAGCAGTACGCCCGCCGCAACCGCGGAACCGATAACGCCTGCAACGTTCGGGCCCATTGCGTGCATGAGCAGGAAGTTGGAGGGGTTGGTCTGCTGGCCGACCTTCTGGGATACACGCGCCGCCATAGGAACTGCGGATACGCCCGCGGAACCGATAAGCGGGTTGATCTTGCCGCCGGAAAGCAGGTACATCAGCTTGCCGAGCAGAACGCCGCACGCTGTACCGATGCAGAATGCGATAAGACCGAGGGCAATGATGAACAGCGTCTTTACGCTGAGGAAGTTCTCAGCAACCGCTGTAGCGCCGACTGTAACGCCGAGGAAGATCGTGATGATATTCATCAGCTCGTTCTGCGCAGTCTTTACAAGTCTGTCGCAAACGCCGGATTCCTTCATGAGGTTACCGAGCATCAGCATACCAACAAGGGAAGCCGCGTCGGGAACGATGAGGGATACGATAACGGTAACTGCGATCGGGAAGATAACCTTCTCTATCTTGGAAACCTGACGGAGCTGACCCATCTTTACGGAGCGCTCCTTCTCGGTTGTAAGAAGCTTCATGATAGGCGGCTGGATAACAGGTACCAGCGCCATGTAGGAGTAAGCCGCAACGGCAATGGAGCCGAGGAGCTGAGGAGCAAGCTTGGATGTAAGGAATATCGCTGTAGGACCGTCCGCACCGCCGATGATAGCAATGGAAGCAGCTTCCTTCAGTGTGAAGTCCGCAACACCTGTGAGGTTGAGCAGGCACGCACCGAGGAATGTAAAGAAGATACCGCCCTGTGCGGCAGCGCCGAGCAGGAAGCTCTTCGGGTTTGCAATCAGCGGACCGAAGTCTGTCATAGAACCGATGCCAAGGAAGATGATAGGCGGATAGATACCGAGCTTAACGCCGAGGTAGAGCATATCCAGCAGACCGCCCTCGTGGAGCACCCTGCCGTAATCAAGGCTGGTTTCCTTGACGTAGTTCACCGTGACATTTCCTAGCTCCTCGATGTATTCGGGAGCGAAGTAGGGGTTTGTCGCGGGGTTCCAGAGTTCTGCATGATAAACGCCTGCGAAGGGGAGGTTTGTAAGCAGCATACCGAATGCGATAGGAAGCATCAGCAGCGGCTCATACTGCTTTACGATAGCAAGGTAAAACAGTACAAAGGACAGAAGTATCATGATGACACTCTGTATTGTTAATCCTGCGAAGCCCGAACCTGTGGCAAGGCCCGCAAGGGTATCTACAAATATTTCCATGCTTTAGTATCCTTTCTTTCAGAACGGGCGGGTGTTCTCGCCGATGCCTGCAAGGCTCCATGCGGAACGTGTCCTGTTATCTCTGCGCTTTACGTTCCTGATGGTGTATGCGGTGCCCTCTTCCGCTGCGTATGCAGCAACTGCGGCACTGATAACAGCCATTATCTCCTCGTCGCTGTCAGGCTCGGATACAGCCTCTTCAACAACAGGTGCGGCAGCAGGCGCGGGAGCGGGAGCCGCAGCAGCGGCAGCCTTCTTGGCAGCTTCTGCCTTGTTCTTCTTGTTCTTGTCGATCGACTGGAAGATAGTACCCATCAGCCAGAATATAAAGATCAGTATTGCAAGGATGAAGAATACGACCAGAATACCCGTTAAGGTGATGATTCCTACCGAGCCCCAGTAATCAGGGTCAGCGATCTGCTGCTGTGCAATGGTCTGAGATTCCGTGGCGGTATAGGACTGAAGTCTGTCTATAACGCCCGCGGTGGCCTCGGAGCTGTTCGCGGCAGCCGATAGAAGGGATAGCGCGATGTTCATATTATGTCTCCTTTTTATTCCTCGGGGGAACCGAGTTATAATCTATCAAATCAAAATTATTATACTATATTTCGGCGAAAAATTCAACCGCTTATTTGAGATTTTTTTGACAAAGTTTCAGGTGCATTTTTCGCTAATTTGTACAAATCAACAAAATTTATGTCAAAAAAACATCAATTTTGACGCTATTTTTCCGATTATTAGTAAAATCCGCCATCAACGCCGAGTATCTGCCCCGTTATGAAGCGGTTTTCGGCGAGCGCACGCACCGCCTTTGCAACCTCATCGGGTCTGCCCAGCCTGCCGACGGGGGTCTGCTCCGCAAGCTCGGAAAGTTCCTCTGCGGAGAGGTGCGCGCTGTTCATGGGGCTGTCAATAACGCCCGGGGCGATGCAGTTGACCGTTACCCCCGAAAGCCCGACTTCCTTTGCCAGTGCCTTTGTCATGCCGATTACGCCCGCTTTCGCCGCGGAATAGTGCACCTCGCAGGACGCTCCGTGCACTCCCCACACTGACGAAATATTAACGATTGCGCCGCTTTTGCGGGATATCATGCTTTTCAGCACTTCCTGCGTAACATTGAAGCAGCCCGTGAGGTTGACCGAAATCATCCGCGCCCAGTCATCGTCGGTGATGTCGCCGAAAAGCTTTATCTGCGATATCCCAGCGTTGTTGACCAGCACGTCGATATGGCCGTAGCTTTTCAGCACCTCCGACACCGCCGCGTTCACCGATGCCCTGTCGGAAATATCCATGCGGACGCACCCGCAGCCCAGTTTTTCTTTCAGCGCGCGGGCCTTTTCCCCGCCCGAATTATATGTGAATATCACATCATCCGTGCGGGAAAACTCCTCGGCGATTGCCGCGCCGATGGCGCCCGTGCCGCCGGTTACAAGTACGACGCTCATTTCAGCTCCACTTTTATCTCGCCGTTTTCCGCGGTGATATCAACAGAGGAAAGCGGCTTTTCTGCGTTGTCGATTATGCCCTCGGCTATCTTGTCCTCTATCTCCGAGCGGATAACGCGGCGGATATCTCTGCCGCCGAACTTTCCGCCGTAAGCCTTTTTCGCCACAGCCGCGTAAACATCCTCGGCAACGTTGAGTTCCAGCTTCTTTTCCTTGAGCGGGTTGCGAAGCTCCTCGATCATCAGCTTCGCTATCTTCGCGTAGGATTCCTCGGAGAGCGGGCCGAACGCAACTATTTCGTCGATACGCGCGAGGAACTCAGGACGCAGGAACTCCCGCAGGCCCTTCATTGCGCGCTCCTTAGTCATATCCTCGGCGGTCTTGCTGAAGCCTATGCCGTTTATTCCCGTGCTCTGTCCTGCGTTGGAAGTCATGGCGATAACGGTATTCTCAAAGCTTACATTTCTGCCGTGGGAATCGGTTATCTTGCCCTCGTCCAGTATCTGGAGCAGGATGTTCATTACATCGGGGTGAGCCTTTTCTATCTCGTCGAACAGAATTACGGAATAGGGCTTTCTGCGGACGCGCTCGGTGAGCTGTCCTGCCTCGTCATAGCCGACATATCCGGGAGGCGAGCCGATTATCTTGGAAACGCTGTGCTTCTCCATATACTCCGACATATCGAGCCTGATAAGCGGGTCTACGGTGTCGAACATTTCCTTTGCCAGCACCTTTACAAGCTCCGTTTTGCCGACGCCCGTGGGGCCTACGAAAATGAACGACGCAGGTCTGCGGCGCTCCGTAAGCTGCACGCGGGTACGCTTTATCGCCTTTGCGACAAGCTCGCAGGCTTCATCCTGACCTATCACCTTTTCTTTAAGGTGCTGCTCAAGGCTGCCAATACGCTTGTACTCGGTTTCCTGTATCTTGCTTGCGGGGATACCCGTCCACAGCTCGATGACCTTGGACAGATCCTCGAGGGTAACGTTGACATTCTCCGCCTTGTCCTTAATTTCCGCAATTTTCGCTTCGGTCTGCGCAACGGCGGTCTTGACCTCGGCAAGCTTTTCGTAGTCGATGGGAGAAGCCTCGGAAAGCTCGCTCTCCTGCTTCTTCTGCTCCTCGAGCTTCTTCTTGAGGTTCTCGTACTCGGTTATGCTCTCGTTTTCAAGGCTCGCGCAGGCGCAGGCTTCGTCGAGGAGGTCTATCGCCTTGTCGGGCAGGAAGCGGTCGTTTATATAGCGCTCGGAAAGCACCGCGCACATTCTCGCCACCTCGGAGGATACCTTTACCTTGTGATGGTTTTCATAGTATTCCTTAATGCCGTCGAGAAGCTCGATGGTTTCGTCGATGGTGGGTTCGTTTACCGTAACGGGCTGGAAGCGGCGCTCAAGGGCGCTGTCCTTTTCTATATGCTTGCGGTATTCCGCGAAAGTGGTCGCGCCGATGACCTGAAGCTCGCCCCTGGAAAGCGCGGGCTTGAATATATTCGCGGCGTTCATGGTGCCGTCGGAGTCACCGCCCGTGCCGACAAGATTGTGCACCTCGTCAACGAACAGCATTACATTGCCCGCATTCTTGACTTCGTCCAGCAGGCTCTTAACGCGGCTCTCAAACTGACCTCTGAACTGCGTGCCCGCAACAAGCGCGGTGAGGTCGAGCAGGTAAAGCTCCTTGCCCTGAAGTCTGAACGGAACATCGCCGCTTGCAAGCTTCAGCGCGATACCCTCCGCGATGGCGGTCTTGCCGACGCCGGGTTCGCCGATAAGGCAGGGGTTGTTCTTCGTTCTTCTGGAAAGGATCTGGAGGACACGGTAGATCTCCTTTTCCCTGCCGATTATGCGGTCTATCTCGCCGTTTGCGGCGCGCCTTGTAAGGTTGGTGCAGTAGGTTTCAAGGCAGCGGCGCTTTTTGTCGGTCTTTTCTTTCTTCTTGGACTTCTTTTCGCCTTCCTGCTTCTCGCCGTCGGCGGACTTGCTCTCGCTGCCGCCGAAAAGGTTTCTTAAAAAGCTGGGCATAGTTCCCGCGCCGCCGCGCTCGAACATACTGTCGCCCTTGCTTTCGTTGAGTTCGGTATCGTCAGCGTCTGCTTCGGCATCGCTTTCGAAATCATCGTCGTTTTCTCCGTCAGGGTCGCCGCCGAGATTGCCAAGCCCGAGCTGGGAAAGCAGCTCGTTGTCTATCTCCCCGTTTTCGCCGAAAACGGAGTCGCAGGCGTTCTCAAAGTCCTCCTCGGAAATGCCCATCTGCTTGAGGTAATCAGTGACCTGCGGCAGACCAAGCTCCTTTGCGCACTGAAGGCACAGACCTTCGTTCTTGCGCTCGGTGCCGTTCATCGTGCTGATGAACATTACCGCGGGACGCTTCTTGCATCTTGAACACATCATCATTTTCATTCACCTATCTCTCTTTCTTTATGTCAGGAAATTAAGAAATTCAAAATTATAGAACCACTTGAATATATATGTGGAATTAATCGTCATTTCGTTGAAGAATATAACATCCCCGCCGCTCAGCGCAATGCCGAAGCGGAAAACTATGCAGATAATGCAGACCGTGATAAGTCCCTGCACAAGACCCGCCGCGCCGCCGAGCACGGAATTTACGCTGCCGATAACGGGCACCTTGTTTACTATTTTCAGCGCCCGCGCGATGATATCCACGATTATCAGCACAACAATGAATATCACGATAAACAGCAGCGTCTGCACCGCCATAACGAACACGGGCTTTACTATCTTGCCCACAACCGCTTCCTTTACGGAGGAAGTAGCGTCAAGCATATTCAGCACCACCGTGCGCATCGTGGAAGCGCTTCCGCCCTCGATATCCTGCGCCATCCCCGTGAAAAACGACGGAAGCGCCTTTTCCAGCGAGCCTGCGTAATCCGTGAACGATGAAAAGAAATCCGACCCCACCGCGCAGACCGCGATGTACTGCGCCGCGGCAAGCTTCCCCATGCCGTATGTTTCTATCTCCGACATGGTGAATTCCGCCGTTTTGGCATTCACGGATGAAAAGTCGGTATCGCCGCTTATCCCGAAAACGGAAAGGTCGGCGTTTTCTATTCCCGTGCCGCTGAAACCAAGGTCGGAAAGATCCACCACCGCCTTGCCCGTGCCCTCGTATTTGGGCTTATACTCCGCGGCAGGAACGCCGGATATAGTTATTTTGTCGTAATCCACCTCGTCCATTCCGCTGAGGGTTATCGCGCCCATGGATTCATCCAGCGCACTGTCCACCGCCTCGGAAACGGGCTTTTCGATGAAGTTATTGTATATCGCCTCGGAAATGGGCGCGCTGAACATCATCGCGCACAAAAACGCCAC
>CAVIFG010000053.1:5599-10748 GCA_963641955.1 Escherichia coli | reverse complement strand
GACGTTCCCTCCTCACTGTCGTTCGGAGGGAACGTCAACCCCGCGCGCCTTAACGGCGCAAATTTAATAATGCTGTTTTTGCTCAAAAACCTTTTTGTGATACAAAACTCCGAATCCGAGGCCGGATATTCCCCCCTCGATATGCCCGAAGTGCGAAACATCGTCGTTCGTGAACAGCCCGTCGTATATCTCCTGCCCGAGATATATCACTGTGACAAGTATCAGCGTAAGGGGTATCTCCCCCTTTTTCATGTTCGTGAATGCGCTAAGAATTATCAGCATGAAAACTATGCCGCTCGCGCCGATTATCCCCGTTTCAAAGAACAGTGAGTTCAGCAGTCCGCCTATAAGCGCCGTTACGAATATCATTATCGTAAGGTTTCGGCTGCCGTATTTTTCTTCCACAACAGGCCCCACCAGCAGCATCATTATCATATTCCCCGTAAGGTGCGAAATGCTGCTGTGTCCGAAAGCGTAGCTCACCAGCCGAAGATACGTCAGCGGGTCGAACCAGTTCGGATGCCCATAGCATATCAAAAAATACTTATTGAACATTCCGTCGGTTATCCAGTTGACCGCGAGAAAAACAACGCACACCGCTACATAGGTAAGTATCACGGGGGAATTGTAGCTCAGCTTCAGCCGCGTTTTCATGCAAAGACCTTTCCGTCCACTGCGCCCCTGCCGAGAAGCACCCTGTAAAGCCGTCCCACGGGAAGCCCCATTACGTTGTAATAGTCCCCGGAAATGCCCTTTACAAGCAGCGCGCCCCTGCCCTGTATGCCGTAGGCTCCCGCCTTGTCCATCGGCTCGCCGGTGGCAACGTATGCGGCTATCTCCCGCTCAGTCAGCGGGTAAAATTCCACCTGCGTTTCCTCCGCGAAAACATCTGTTTCGCCGTCGTGGTGGATAACGCACACACCCGTGAATACGCTGTGTTTCCTGCCCGAAAGCTTGCGCAGCATCTCCGCCGCATTTTCGGGGCTGTGCGGCTTGCCGAGTATCTCGCCGTCTATCGCGACGACCGTATCGGCGGCAATTATGGTTTCATCTTTATACTCCGAGTATATTTCTGTCGCTTTTTGACGCGCGAGCATTTTTACCGCTTCGCTCGGAGAAACGTTCTCTCCGATCTTTTCCTCGCCCTTTGCGGGGATAACGGTAAACTTATCCGCGATGAGCGACAGTAGCTCGCGGCGGCGCGGCGACTGGCTTGCGAGGATCACTTCTTTTCCTCTTTCTTTTCGGAATCATCTGTCTTTTCTGCGGCGTGCTTTGCGCCGTATACCTCGTTGTAGTTGTCGATGCACTGGCGGATGACCTGAATTGCCGCCTTCTGACCCATTACCTCGTTAACAGCGGTTTCCTTGCCCTCAAGCTGCTTGTAAACCGAGAAGAAATGGCGCATTTCTTCAAAAAGGTGGCTGGGGAGGGCTTCAATGCCGCGGTACGCGTTGTATGTAGGATCCTCGAACGGGATGGCGATGATCTTTTCATCGTTCTTGCCGTTGTCCAGCATGGTTATAACGCCGATGGGGTAGCACTGAACCAGCACCAGCGGATTTAACGGCTCGTTGCAGAGTATCAGAACATCCAGCGGGTCGCCATCGTCCGCAAGGGTGCGCGGGATAAAACCGTAGTTTGCGGGGTAGTGGGTGGATGTGTAGAGTATTCTGTCGAGGATGATAAGGCCTGTCTGCTTGTCAAGCTCGTATTTCTTCTTGCTGCCCTTTTCTATTTCAACGACCGCGAGAAAGTCGTTGGGGGTTATTCTTTCGGGGGCTACGTCATGCCATATATTCATGTTTTATTTCCTTTCGTATGTCCTTTTTTGGTATTAATATTATACATCATTGATGACGAAAAATCAAGGGGCGGCGGTTGAATTTAAGTATGTGAATTAATAAAGGGGAAGAACGCTGTCTTCCCCTTTCTGCATTATATTCTCTTAACAAGGAACGAAAGTATATCGTCCATTACCTCTTCCCTGTTCAGCTCGAATATCAGTTCATGCCTTGCCTCGCGGTAAATTCTCAGCGTAACATCGCAGCCATGCTCGAGGTACTTCATGCACGCCGAGCGGACGCCCTGCCCGTACTCGCCGATGGGATCCATACCACCGCTGAGGAACAGCAGCGGAAGCTCCGTCGGAGTATTTTCGATAACAGGCGCGCTGTTCGCGCAAAGCAGTGCATTCAGCAGATCCTTATACCCCGCTATAGTGAACGTGAAATTGCACTTGGGATCGGCACAGTATTTATCGACATTCTCGTCGTCGCGGGAGAGCCAGTCGTTCTTCGTGCGGCGGTTTGCGGTGCGCAGGTTGAACATTCCGAAAACCACCTTCGTGCCGAAGTCGTGGCGGTAGAAATCCCCGTGATTGACCGCAACGGCGTCCATAACGCGCCTAAGTGGAGCGGAAGCCGCCATGCCGCCCGCGGTGCCCATTATGATCGCGCCGCTGAGCCTGTCGCGGTATTTCGCAAGGTATATCCTCGCGAGGAAGCTTCCCATGCTGTGGCCCATAAGGAAATGCGGGATATCGGGGAACTTCTTCTCGGCGATGAGCTTCATTCTGTGTAAATCGCGCACCATGTTGATATATCCGCGTTCGGGGCCGAAATAGCCCATCATGTCTTCGTCCGAAACTGAATTGCCATGGCCTATGTGGTCGTTTCCGCAGAGGATTATGTCGTTGTCGCAGAGGAATTTTGCAAAATCCTCGTACCGCTCGATGTACTCGCACATCCCGTGGGAGAGCATGAGCAGCGCCTTGGGCTTCTCGGGAACGTAGAAATAGAAATGCACGCTGCAAAGTCCCGATGTGCTCGGGAAAGTTCCTGTTATCTTTTTCATGGGATATCCTCCTTTATGATTTCAGGGCAGTTTGAACGCTGCCCTGTTTTGTGTTTTATTTGCCGGGGTTCACGGCCTCCAGCCTGTAAATAGGCAGACCCATCGATGTAAACCGCGTTTCATACTCTGTCATAATATTCCCCTCGAACCCGCTGTTATGCAGGTCGAGCGAAACATTCTTCATCACGAACCCGTTCGCCGAAAAATGCTCTATCGAAAACTCGAAGAAATGCATATTGTCCGTTTTCTGATGTATCTCCGCGCCCTTTTTCAGCACGCCCTTGTATATCTCAAGAAAGCGCGTGTGCGTAAGGCGGTGGCGGGCGTATGTTTCCTTGGGGAACGGGCAGCTGAAATTAAGATACAGTCTGTCCGCCACGCCCTCGTGGAACAGATGGTCAAGGTACTCCGCCTGACCCAGACAGAAGCGCACGTTTTTCAGCCCCAGCTCTTTCAGCCGCTCCATGCCCGTTATAAGGACATTCGGCGTTTTTTCGATGGCGATGTAGTTGATGTCAGGGTTTCTCTGCGCTATCTCAAGCACAAACGCGCCCTTTCCGCAGCCTATCTCAAGGTGCAGGGGATTGTTGTTCCCGAACACTTTCATGCTGTCGAAAAACAGGTTTTCGTCCAGCGGGTCGTTGGCGTGCTCGTTCTGATTCTGCATATACAGCATAACGTCCGAGCAGGCGGCGATGCGCTCCTCAAGGTTATGTTTCTTTCTCATTCTCATGCGGGTGTTACCTCTCTTCTCGGAAATACGGGTCGCCGAGCGCCTTTGGCGGCTGGTTCTCCTTCTTCTTGCGCAGGGTGATGAACACGAGCACAACTATCGTCGCGATATAAGGCAGCATTTCAAGGAACTGCGAGGGTATCTGTATTCCCCAGCCCTGCATCTTGAAGTTAAGGCCTTTCAGCATACCGAAGAGATACGCCGCGAGTATTGCCTTGAGGGGATTCCATGTGCTGAAGATTACCAGCGCGACCGCTATCCAGCCCGCGCCCGCGGTAACATTGTCCTGCCATGTGGTGAGGAACACTATCGAAAGATACGCCCCGCCGACGCCGCAGAGGAAGCCGCCGAGAAGTATATTGAAATATTTGTAGAACGTAACGTTTACGCCCGAAGCGTCTGCGGCGGCGGGGTTTTCGCCCACGGCGCGCATATACAGACCCATCTTTGTCTTGTTGATATAGAAATACGCGAGTATCGCAACGACAAGCGCCATCTGAACATAAATGCTCTGGCTGAAAAGTGCCTTACCAATTATCGGGATATCACAGAGAACGGGGATGTCATAAGGCTTGAATGCGTTTACAACGCTCTCGGGGACGATGTTGCCCGAAACGGATTTTCCGATAAATCCCGCAAAGCCTGTGCCGAATATGGTAAGCACAAGACCCGTTACAACTTGATTGCCGCGGAGAGTTACCGTAATCACCGCGTAGATCAGCGCGCCCGCAAGTCCCGCGGCGCCCGCCGCGAGAACCGCAAGCACGGGATTGCCCGTGGAGCAAGCGACTGTAAATCCCATAGCCGCGCCCATAAGCATCATGCCCTCAACGCCGAGGTTGGTATTTCCGACCTTTTCGCAGATTATGCCGCCGACGATGGCGAACAGGATATGCGTGCCCATCTGCACGGAGGTCTGCAAAAACAGGGAGATCTCATTAAGTATATCCATTATTCAGCCTCCTTTGCGGCGTTTTCCCTGCGGAGGGAAACCTTGTAGTTGATAAAGAACTCGCTTCCGAGCACGAAGAAGATTATAACACCCTGAAGTATCTCCGTGATGGAAGACGGAATGCCGATAACCTGAAGCGACTTGCCGCTCTGGAGAAGCATCGAGAATGCAAAGGAAACCACAACAATGACCGGCGGCTTGAGCTTTGCTAGCCATGCGGTGATTACCGCCGTAAATCCAAGTCCGCCGGACATGGAGTCGGTGATGGATTTTTCAATGGCACTCGCCTGCATGAAGCCCGCCATGCCGCAAAGTCCGCCGCTTATCATAACCGCCGCGAACATTATTTTCAGCGTGTTCATGCCCGCGTAGCGCGCGGTGGTTTCGCTTTCGCCGAGGACGTCTATCTGATAGCCAAGCTTTGTGTATTTAAGCACTATCGTCATGATGACCACCAGAGCCAGCATGATTATCCAGCCTGCGTGGATGCCGAATACTTTGGGAAGTATCGCGTTGTCGGAAAAGCGCGCTATCTTCGCCGCGCCGAGGGACGCGGGGTCTTTCCACGGACCGTATTGCAGGTAGGAGATGAACGAAACCGCGATGTA
>CAVIFG010000053.1:0-5504 GCA_963641955.1 Escherichia coli | reverse complement strand
ACTTAGCTTTCAGCAGCGCGGGGATTATCGCCCAGAGTCCGCCGAAAACAAACGCAAACAGCGCCATCAGCGGCAGCAGCAATGCGGGGTGAAGCTCGGGAAAACCGAACGCCGCCAGCGCCGCGCCGAATGCGCCCATGTAAAACTGACCCTCCGCGCCGATGTTCCAGAACTTCATTCTGAACGCCACCGCGATACCCAGCGACAGGGTCGTCAGCAGGATGGTCTTGTTTACCGTTTCGGTGAAGCGGTTGTATGTCGACAGCGACGAGGTGATTATCCTGCCGAAAATTTCGATCGGGTTGTAGCCCATAAAGAGCATTACTATGCCCGCAAGAATAAGCGAGGCAACTATCGCGCCAATACGCACGAGGTTCTCCGCAAGGCGCGATGTATTCGCGCGCCGCGATATCTGTATGTGGCTCATTCCGCGCCCTCCTCTCTGTGATGGCCGAGCATCATCAGTCCTATATCTTCCTTGGTAACTTCCGCAGGGTCAACGATGTCGATTATCTCGCCGCTGTGGATTACCATAAGGCGGTCGGATATGCTCTTGAGAACATCAAGATCCTCGCCGATGAACAGCACCGCAACGCCCTTTTTCTTCTGCTCGTTCAGCACGCGGTAGATGTTGTAGGAGGCGCCTATATCAAGTCCGCGCACGGGATAGGCTGTGATGAGCACCTTCGGTGCCAGCCATATCTCACGTCCCAGCAGGACTTTCTGTATGTTGCCGCCGGAGAGCTTCTTTACCTCGTGGTTTACGGACGGGGTGGAGATGTCGAATTCATCAACTATCTGCTCCGCCAGCGACTTTGCAAATTTCTTATCGAGGAAAGGTCCGCGGTTGCGGTTGTAGGATTTGAGGATAACGTTGTTCGTAACGCTCATTCCCGCCACAAGGCCCATGCCGAGTCTGTCCTCGGGGACGAAGCTCATGCTTATCCCTTTCTTGAGGATAGCGCGGGGGGAAAGACCGAGTATGCTGTCGCCGCCGAATGTGATGTCGCCGCCGTTTGCCTTGTCAAGTCCCGCGATTATCTCGCAGAGCTCTTTCTGACCGCTTCCCGCAATGCCCGCAACGCCGAGTATCTCGCCGCCGTAAAGGTCAAAGGAAACATTATTCAGCACATTGACGCCCTCGTAATCCCGCTTGGTGAGGTTTGTTACGGAGAGCAGGGGCTTCTCGGAAAGCTCCGCCTTGAGGCGCTCTATTTCGAGGGACACTGCGCTGCCTACCATCATTTCGGTAAGCTGCTTGGGGGTGGTGTCCTTTGTTACCACCGTCGCGATGCTCTCGCCCTTGCGGAGTACCGTAACGCGGTCGGAAATGTCCATTACCTCCGCCATTTTGTGGGTTATGATTATGATGGAGCAGCCCTGCTGCTTCATTTTTCTGAGGATATCGAACAGCGCGGTTATCTCCTGCGGAGTAAGCACCGCCGTCGGCTCGTCAAGGATGAGCACATCTGCGCCGCGGTAGAGTATCTTCATAATCTCTACGGACTGCTTCTCGCTGACGGACATATTGTATATTTTCTTGTCAGGGACGATGCTCAGCCCGTATTTTTCGTTCAGCGCGCTTATGCTCTGCGCCATGCGCTTCTTGGATGTGAAAACGCTCTTTTCCTGCCCGATAACGATGTTTTCCGCCGCGGTCATTACCTCGACCAGCTTGAAGTGCTGGTGCACCATGCCTATGCCCGCCTTGATGGCGTCCTTAGGAGAGCTGAAAACCGTTTTCTTTCCGTCGATGTAGATATTTCCGCTGTCGGGGGTGTAAATTCCGCTGAGCATATTCACCAGCGTGCTCTTACCCGAGCCGTTTTCGCCCAGCAGCGCGAGTATCTCGCCCTTATTCACGTCGATGGACACATTTTTGTTTGCCTGAACAGAGCCGAACGACTTGCAGATATTCTCAAGCCTGATATAAGGTCCCGTCATATTCATCCTCCATACAGCCCTTGCGGACTGCCCAAATTATATTCCCGCGCCAAAGCGCCGCATTTGCCTTTTCCGAAGGCACGGATAAGCCCCCGCACCCTCGGAAAAAGCAAATGCTTCTTCAAAAAAAGCAATTGCCTTAAACTGTAACAGAAAACAGCAACGCCGCGGAGTGCTGCCCCCGCGGTATTGCCCGCCGCAGATACATCTGTATCTGTGGCTGTTGTTATCTCGTCCCGTAAATTATGCGGGGATAGTGCCTACAACGCCCTTAACGAACCAGCTCATGTTCCAGATCTCGTCGTCGGTCATTCTTACGCCATCCTCAACCTTAAGGTTGCCGTCCTGATCGTACAGCGGGCCGGTGAAAGGATCGAAGGAGCCGTCGATGATAGCAGCCTTTGCCTCGTCAACCTTCTCCTGTGTGCCCTCTGCGCAGAGGTCGGTCAGATCGTCAAGGTAAGTCATGTTTGCTGCAAGACCCTCCCAGTAAGCTCTGGAGGTCCATGTGCCGTCGATTGCTCTCTGAACATCGTCGGTGTAGAATGTTGCCCATCTGAAGCAAGCAGCGGTCAGATAAGCCTGGGGAGCAGCGTCAGCAGTCGGGAAGTTGTAGCCGATGCAGTATGCGCCCTTTTCCTGTGCAGCAACCTGAGGAGCTGTTGTATCCTGGTGCTGTGCGATAACGTCAACGCCCTTGTTCAGCAGCTCGAGAGCAGCCTGCTTCTCAACTGCGGGATCGTACCATGTATCGGTGAATACAACCTCAACGGTAGCGTCGGGGTTAACGGACTGAACGCCCAGTGTGAACGCATTGATACCACGGATAACCTCGGGAATGCCCTTTGCAGCAACATAGCCGATGCGGTTAACTTCGGTCTTCATACCTGCAACGATACCTGCGAGGTAACGTGCCTGATATACCTTACCGAAGTAAGTGGACATATTGTCTTCTCTCATGTAGCCGGAGCAGTGAGCGAACTTGACATCGGGGTATTCCTTTGCCATCTCAACTGTGCCTTCCATGAAGCCGAAGGAGTTTGTGTAAATAAGGTTGCAGCCTTCGTCGATCAGTGTTCTGATAGCTTCGCAGGTATCGGAAACTGTTTCGCCGACATCCTCAACGTATGCGGTGGGAACGCCCATCTCTTCGATGGCAAGTCTGCCTGCATCGTGAGCCTGTGTGTATCCGCCGTCATCAATCTTGCCGATGTAAACGAAGCCTACCTTGACATCGTTGTTTGCGGATGTGCTGTTGTCCTCGGAAGCGGTGCTGTCGTCGGCAGCTGTGCTCTCGTCGGAAACTGTGCTGTCAGCAGCGGAGCTGTCGGAAGCGGTGCTGCTTGTGCCGTTGTTAGCGCAGCCTGCAAAAAGGCAGGTTGCCGCCAGCAGAGCGGCGAGAAGTCTTTTCTTCATGTGATTTTCCTCCCAGATTTTTATCTGATTCTCCTGCGGGCATTTTTTTATATTGTGCCCACCTTTTTTATATTTCAACGGGAATATCCCGTTAAAACCTTAATTACTGCCTGCGAAATACGCAGCCGCCGTCAACGCTCATGCTGTCGACCACCGCAAGGGACTCCACGCGGATACCCTTGGAGCGAACCAGCTCGCCGCCTTTCTGGAAGCCTTTTTCTACAACTATGCCCGCGCCCGCGATGGAAGCGCCGGACTCCTTAACGATGTCGATAAGACCAAGCAGCGCGCAGCCGTTTGCGAGGAAGTCATCGATGATGAGCACGTTATCCTCCGGGGAAAGGAACTTCCTGCTGACGATAACGTTGTAGGAACGCTTGTGCGTGAAGCTCTCGATAGTGGTGGAATAAACCTCGCCGTCGATGTTGACGCTCTGCGCCTTCTTCGCGAAAACAACGGGGCAGCCGAAATACTGCGCCGTTATACAGGCAATGCCTATACCCGAAGCTTCGATGGTGAGTATCTTGTTTATCCCCTTATCGGGAAAAAGTCTGCGAAATTCCTTGCCTATCTCGTTAAAAAGCGAGATGTCCATCTGATGGTTGAGGAAGCTGTCCACCTTGAGAACATTTCCCTCTTTAACGATACCGTCTTTCTTTATGCGATCTTCCAAAAGCTGCATGGTCATATCCTCCGAAATGTTATTGTAAGAATTGTCAGGACAGCTCGCGTCCCATAAGAACGCCCATTACAGAAGCCATCATAAGGCCTCTTGTCCATCCGCTGGAATCGCCGAGGCAGTGCAGACCGCCGATGTTGGTGTTAAAGTGCTCGTCCATCTTGATGCGGTTGCTGTAGAATTTCAGCTCGGGGGAATAGAGCAGCGTTTCGCGGCTGGCAAAGCCGGGCACAACATGATCCACCGCCTTGATGAAGTTGATGATGTTGGTCATGGTGCGGTAGGGCATTGCGGCGGTGATATCGCCCGCAACGGCGTCGGGAAGCGTGGGCTTTACGTTGGAGAAGCTCAGTTCCTTGGGCCATGTGCGCTTGCCGTCGAGAATGTCGCCGTAGCGCTGTACGAGGATATGTCCGTTGCCGAGCATATTTGTAAGCTCGCCGACCTTCTGTGCGTATTCTATCGGCTGATTGAACGGCACGGAAAAGTTGTGGGAGCAGAGTATCGCGAGATTTGTGTTGTTGGATTTAAGCTCCTTGTAGGAGTGTCCGTTTACGACGGCAAGGTCGTTGTCGTAGTTTTCCTGGCTTACGAATCCGCCGGGGTTCTGGCAGAACGTGCGAACCTTATTCTTGAAAGGAAGCGGGTAGCCGATGAGCTTGGACTCATACAGAACAGCGTTGACCTCTTCCATTACTTCGTTTCTTACCTCAACGCGGACGCCGATATCAACGGTGCCGGGGCGGTGCTCGACATTATGAGCCTCGCAGGTCTTTTCAAGCCAGTCTGCGCCCTTTCTTCCCGTTGCGATAACTATTTCGTCGCCGTAGATGGTCTCGCTGTTGGTGCCGCCGACGGCGTCGGAGATTATAACGCCCTTGCAGACGCCGTTTTCGATGACGATATCGTCGCAGTTCTTTCTGAACAGGATATCAACGCCATGCTCGATAAGGTACTTTTCAATGCGCAGATAAAGCTGCTGCGCCATTTCCGTGCCGAGGTGGCGGATGGGACAGTCAACAAGCTTCAGATTTGCATTGATGGCTTTCTTGCGTATCTCGCGGATCTTGTCGGGGTCGCTTATGCCCTCGACGTGCTCGTCCGCGCCGAATTCAAGGTAAATTTTATCGGTGTAGTTGATGGTTTCCTGCGCAAGCTCCTCGCCGATAAGCTCGGGGAGGTTTCCGCCTACCTCGCAGGACAGGGAGAGCTTTCCGTCCGAAAACGCGCCCGCACCCGAAAATCCTGTGGTGATGTGGCAGTAGGGCTTGCAGTTCATGCAGACCTTGGTCTTTGCCTTGGGGCAGCTTCTCTTTTCAACGGAAACGCCCTTTTCTATGATAATTATTTTCTTGGTAGTATTTCTGCGGACCATCTCTATCGCGGTGAAAATACCCGCAGGTCCTGCTCCGACGATAACAACATCGTATTTCATCTGTACATTTGCCTTTCGATAATAAAACTT
>CAVIFG010000052.1:0-10833 GCA_963641955.1 Escherichia coli | reverse complement strand
CCGCGCCGAATGCAACGCCGCCCTCGATATTATGGACATATGTCCCTCCGCCGATGGCGATGCACCTGCCCTTTTCGCCCTCAACGCGCTCGTACACAGCAAGAAGCCTGCGGACAAAATCACTGTTTTCATCAACGCAGTGCGGCTCGTCGCCCATTGCTCCCGCAAACTCGCAACCAGCCTTGGCATAAGCCGCGCGCTCTGCCTTTTCCACAAAATCAAGGCTCGCGCAGGTCGGGAATCGCACATCGACGGTGCCGTGGCAGCCGCTTCTGTCCATCCCGAAAATGCTGAAAACGCAGGTGAGCGCGCCGCTCTTTTCGTCGGAGCATTTCAGTCCCGCCGCCGTGCCGTCCGTTTCCCCGAAAGGAAATACCTCTGCCAGTCCGCGCAGGATATCGCGCTGCACGCCGTCGCACACGGGAAGCTTCCCGCCGTCAAACAGCCTGTTTACAACGCCGATGAGCGCCGTTACGGCGTTAATGCCGCTCTCCGGGGTGGAGGCGTGCGCAGACCTGCCCTTGCAGGTTATTTTCACGCGGTCGTTTTCGCTTTCAACGGTGAATTCCGCGCCGCTGGCGTCGGAGGATACAGCTTCGTCAACATCAGCGCGGAAAACGCCCTCCAGCACAGCTTCAGCCCTGTCCGGAACGGCATTCGGGATCGCTCCGCCCGAAAGGCTGAGCACGCTTCCCTGCCCGTTTATCTTCCCCTCGAACCGAGAACGCATCATGCCCTTTTCGATGTTGATGATGGGGAAGCTTCCGTCTGGGGTGAAAACTGCGGCGGGCAGCTTCTCGCGGGAGAGGTATATCTCAAGATCCTCGGAGCCGTTCTCCTCGTCCGTGCCGAAAATAAGCTTAACGCCCTTTTTCAGCGGGATACCGAGATCCTTTATGCACTTCATCGCAAACAGCGAAGCCACTGCGGGACCCTTGTCGTCGATAACTCCCCTGCCGTACAGCACGCCGCCGCGCTCCGTCATGGAGAACGGGTCGCTGTGCCAGCTGCGGGGCTCTGCAGGAACTACGTCGAGATGGCACAGTATTCCCAGCGCCGCTTCGCCGCCTGCGGAAAGCTCCGCAGTGCCGACCACGTTTTCGCAGCAGGAGGTTTCAAATCCCATTCCGCCGCAGATCTCAAGCATTTTATCCAGCGCGCGGCGCGGTTCCTTTCCGAACGGCGCATTCTCGGCAGGCTCGCCCTTTACGCTTGGTATCGCCACCAGCTCGCCGAGGACGCCAAGCATTTCATCTTTATGAGAATAAATGTACTCGCGTATCTTCTCGCTCATTTTTTTACTTCTCCATCATTTCTATCATCATGTCGGCAACCTTATAAACGTCGCCGCAGCCCGTGGTTATAACAAGGTCGCCGTCGCGGACGTTATCCACGACATACCGCGCCACTTCCTCGAATGTCGGGAACCACACGCAGCCGTCTATTTTCGCCGCAAGGTCGGAAGCATAGATGTTGTAGGTATTCTTCTCGCGGCTGCCCATTATCTCGGTGAGCACCACCTTATCCGCGATGCTGAGCGCCTTCGCGAATTCATCCAGCAGCATTGCCGTGCGGGAATAGGTGAACGGCTGATGAACCACCCACACGCGCTTGAAGCTCATTTCCTTGGCGGTTTTCAGCGTTGCCGCTATCTCCGCGGGGTGATGTCCGTAATCATCCACAAAGGTAACGCCCTTTATCTTTGCAAGCCGCTCGAAACGGCGCATTGCCCCGCCGAATTTTTCAAGGCCGCCGCGCAGAGCCGCCACGGGTATCCCCGCGGAATATGCCGCTGCACAAGCCGCCACGGCGTTGTATACGTTGTGTATGCCCGGGACGTGCACCGCGATATCGCAGAGCGCCTTTCCGTCGTGCATAAGCGTAAATTCCGTGTGGAAATCCGCAAGGTGACGTATGTCCGCCGCGTAGAAATCATTCTTGTCGGTCTTGCCGAAAGTGATAACGCGCGCCTTTGTATCTGCGGCGTTGACCGCTTCCATGGTGTTCGCGTCGTCACCGTTGGCGATGATGAGGTCGGTGGTAAGCCCGCAGAACTTCGTGAAGCTGTGCTTCAGATTTTCCATGGTCTTGAAATAGTCCATGTGGTCGCGGTCGATGTTCAGTATTATCGAGATGTTCGGCGAAAGCTTCAGGAACGTATCGACGAATTCGCACGCCTCGCACACCATATACTCGCTCTTTCCTGCCCTGCCGCTGCCGCCTATAGCCTTGAGCTTGCCGCCGATAACGGTGGAGAGGTCTATCCCCGCTTCCAGCAGTATCATGGTAAGCATGGAGCTTGTGGTAGTCTTTCCGTGGGTGCCGGAAACGCAGAACGCCTTGCTGTATTCCTCGGTGATTAGCCCCAGCAGGTCGCTGCGCTCTACGGTGAGCACACCGCTCGCCCGCGCCGCCATCAGCTCGGGATTGTCGTCCATTATCGCCGCGGAATGAACGATGAGATCAGCCCCCGCGATATTCTCCGCCCTCTGCCCGAGCACGACGGGTATACCCATTTTGCGCACCGCGTCGAGGGTGGAGGTTTCGTTGTTATCGGAGCCGGTAAGGTAGTATCCCCTTGTGTGAAGTATCTGCGCCAGCGGGTACATTCCGCTTCCGCCTATGCCGATAAAATGTATATGCTTTTTTCCTGCAAGAAAATTTTCCACGTTTCAGCCTCTTCTCTAAATAAGTTATCGGTTCTCCCCCGTGAATTGTATGCCGTTTGAGGGTAATTTATGAATAATTCCGCCCGTATTACCAAAAATACAGTCATACACAAACATCACGACATTAACGGAGGAACATTATGGAAATAAGTGACATCAAAATCAGAAAGACAATGCACGACGGCAGGCTTCGCGCCGTGGTATCCATCACCATCGACGACGCCATCGCCATCCACGACATCAAGCTCGTTCAGGGTGACGACAGGATGTTTGTCGCCATGCCGAGCCGCCGCGAGGAAAGCGGTATATTCCGCGACATAATCCACCCCATATCGGCGGACGCCCGCGAAAAACTCGAAGAGCAGATACTCGACGCCTACCGCGAATATATCCAGTAGGCTCAGCCGTTTTCCCTTTCAAGCAGAAGCTTGGTTTTAAGTATCGCGATCTGCGTCTTGGAGTCCTCTATCTCGTTGTTCATGACCATTTCAACCGCCTTGTCCAGCGGTATCTTTATGATATCGAGGAACTCGCCTGCGTCAAGCTTCTGCTCCCCGTGGTTCAGCCCGCGGGCGAGGTACATATGAATAACCTCTCCGCAGTATGCGGGAGTGGGGATGAGATTTCCCAGATAATCAAAGCGCTCGCAGGTGCAGCCTGTTTCTTCCTTGAGCTCGCGCAGGCCGCACTCGCGGTGGTTTTCGCCGTATTCCAGCTTGCCCGCGGGTATCTCCATCAGCACTTTCTTATGCGGATATCTGAACTGCCGCACGAACAGCACGGTGCCGTCCTCCTCCAGCGGGAGCACGCACACTCCGCCGGGATGCTTTATCACCTCGCGGAAGGACTTGCGCCCGTCCTCAAGCTCCACCTCGTCAACAAACAGCTTGACTATCTTTCCGTCAAACTTCTGCTCGCTGGATAATGTTTTCTCTTCAAGATGCATGGCTGCTACCTCCGTTTATCAGCTGATGTCGTCCTTTTTCTTCTTGTCGAGCTCCTCAAGCACTCTGTACGCCTCGTCGTCCTCGGTTATATGCGAGGTGCGGGGCTTTGCCTTTCTCTTCGAGAAATCGTGCTTTTCGAGGTCCATAAAGCCCTCCTCAACATCCGGCCATGTGAGCGGAGCCTCGTCCTCGGGGAGCTTTACGGTGCCTTTTTCGGGGCACTCGTATATCTGCTTTGTAAGCTGCCCGATGTAGGAATCATGCGCCTTTACGCTGCTTACCTGATCCTGATCGTACATATGAACATAGGAGTTCACGCGATGGCGCTTTATCAGCGCGAAATACAGGATATACGCCGCGATAAGAACGCCGCCTACTATCGTGCAGACAACGCCGAGCTTTCCTCCCGGGGTATGATATACAAAGGATATCTCGGATACTCCCGCGGGTACGCGTATCGCCATGAAGCCGCCGTTCACCTTTTCTATCTCGACGCTTTCGCCGCCGACGGTGGCGCTCCAGCCGCTGTCATAAGGCACGCTGAATACCACCAGCTCATCGCTGTCGTAGCTGCTTATGGCGGTAAATCCGTTCTTGTTTACGCTGAACTGGGAAACGCCCGCGTCGATGCGCGCCTGTGCGTCGATTTTGAACTGATCCAGCGTGGATACCTTTACCATGCTTTCATCAAGCGGCTCGAGGATATCCGCGTACTTTTCCGCCTGCTCCTCCGTTAAGACAACGGAGCGCACCATCAGCTTATCGCAGGCGCCGACGCCCTTGAGCTGATCCTTTGTTACATAGGTGTCATACGCGAAGCCCATGGGCAGCGCGTAGTCGGTTTTGTAGATATCATACCCACCGCGGGTGTCCATGTATTCGTATATCTCGAGCTCTTTCAAAGCGTTGTCACGCTTGCTTTCCTTCATATCCTCGGGCACCATGATATACTTCACGCGGGTCAGCGCGCGCAGTGCGTACCTGTCGGTATCCGGCGCGGAGTTGACCGTGCGCTCGATATCCAGCATATCGTAAAGCTCAAACGTGGAGCTTGGGATTATGCTGGTGAAGCTTTTAAGCGAGCTCATGTTCCACAGCATATTGACGTTGTTTATTTCGTCAAGTCCCTCCATGCGGTAGAAATCCACGTCCTCGATGTACACATCCGCGGAAACCGTCTTGTTGTAGTCGCGGATGTACGGCCCGAGTATTCTTCCGTAACCTACGAAATAGTACCCCAGCGCCATGCAGCCTATGATGGTGACAACGGTGGTCTGCCTTATGAAACGATCAAGCGGGAGTTTCTTTCGGGAATCAAGCACAAAGCCGAGCAGCACAAGGAATGCCACCGCGATGGATACGGATATCCACACCGCGGGGGACATATCGTTGAGAAATCTCGGGACTATCTGCGTAAGCTTATCTCCGTTTTCGTCCACCTCGTTAAGTTTCTTTGTGAACGGTGCGAACAGCGCCAGCACAGACATCGCACCCACGCCTACCGCGCAGGAAATAAATCCTGTCTTGAAATCAAACTCCGCGTGCTCCAGCGCATATGCCGTCGCAAGGCAGCATATAAGCTCGGGCATATAGAACCAGCGCGTGTAGAAATTATTGTTGAACAGCACGAAAGATGCATTAAGTCCCGGCACAAACGCCATGAAAAGGCATATCGGCAGCAGAACCCTCGCCCAGTGGTGCTTCGCGTCCTTTACGAATGCGATGACGCCCGCCATCGAAAACAGCGGCAGGTACAGCGCCACGCTGGACCACTTTGCATTCGCTTCGGTGAACATGGAGTTTCTCGCGGGTATTTCCGGCGGGAAAAGCATACTTTCCAGCAGCAGGCCGTAGCGCTGCTCGCTTCCGTAGAAAAGGAAGTTCCAGCCCGTCAGCATATTCGTGGAACGCGGAACATCCAGCACCTGATAAATGCTCGGTACAAAGAGTATTCCCGCCAGGAGGACGCCCGCAACGCTCTCAAACGCAAGGCACAGAAAGTCCTTTAGCCCAAAGCGGAAGCGCTTGTCCATGCAAAGCCTTACCACGAAATAAATCACAAGGAAAATGCACTCGCCGATAAAGAAGAAATAGTTGACGAACGCATTCAGTGCGACAGTCAGGGCGAAAAGCCCGCGCCGCTTGTTTATCACAGCCTCTTCAAGCCCGATAAGAAGCAGCGGGAAAAACACGATAGCTTCGTGAAAATGGTTGAAGAAGATGTTGTACAGCGAAAATCCCGAAAAGGCATACAATATACCGCCGATAAGCGCCGTCTGCGGCTTTGTTACGAAGCGGCGGATGTATGTGAACGCAAACAGCGAAGCAAGTCCCAGCTTCAGCGCCATCAGCGGCGCCATCAGATACTGTGAAATCGACACGGGAAACAGCGCCGCAAACCAGAAGAACGGGCTGCCGAGGGTATAGAAGCTGTAACTCCCGACGAAGTTCGCGCCGAGGTCAGTCTGCCAGTTCCAGCCGAAATTGCCGCTCTGAACGGCGTTTATGCATACCTTATAGAACGGTATCTGCTGCGCGTTGTAGTCGCCGTAATATACGAAGTACCCGCCGTCGATGATAACAAACGGCAGCAGGAGCACAACGCCCATCGCGAACGCTATCAGGAACGCCCGCTGATAATACTTTTTTTCAAGCTTGTACATTAAAAATCACCGTGCCGAGATCACATTTTTTCGGGAGCGTCTACCTTCAGCAGCGCGAGAACATTTCTGAGGGCAGTTCTTGCGGCTTCGCAGAGGGCAAGACGGGACAGCTTCACATCTGTTTCCGCGTCCTTGATGGAGCAGCTGTCGTAGAACTTGTGATATGCCTGCGCTAGTTCGAACGCGTACTTTGTGAGTGCGGAGGGGTCGTAATCCTTTGCCGCCTGATTTATCATCTCGGGCATTTCCGCGATCTTTCTTACAAGCGCAAGCTCCGCAGGCTCGGTGTAATTTACCGCGCCGCCGTCATATTTTACGCCATCCTCCGCCATCTTTTCGATAACGCGGCAGATACGCGCGTGCGCATACTGTACATAGAAAACGGGGTTCTTGGAGCTTTCCTCAACGGCGAGGTCGAGGTCGAATTCGAGGTGAGTGTTCGCGTCGCGGAGATTGAAGAAAAATCTCGCCGCGTCTATCGGAACTTCATCAAGAAGCGTTGTCAGCGTTATCGCCTTGCCGGAACGCTTGGACAGCTTGACAGTTTCGCCGCCGCGTACCAGCATTACCATCTGCATGATGACAACATCAAGTCTGCTGTCGTCGATGCCCATTGCGGAAAGGCATATTCTCATTCTCTGAACGTAGCCGTGGTGGTCTGCGCCGAGGACGTTTATAGCCTTGTCATAGCCGCGGGTGATGAGCTTGTTGTAGTGATATGCGATATCCGGCACGATGTATGTCGGGAAGCCGTTGGAGCGCACAAGTACGAAGTCCTTGTCGCCGCCGAAATCAGTCGCGCGGAGCCACAGCGCACCGTCCTGCTCATAGGTATGTCCGCCCGCCTTGAGCTTCTCAATAACTTCCTTAACGGCGCCGCTCTGGTGCAGGCTGCTCTCCTTGAACCAGTTGTCGTACTTTATGCGGTACTTCAGCAGGTCGGTTTCAAGGCGCGCTTCGTTGAGCGGGAGGGCATAGTCGGTGAGAGCCTTTCTGCGCTCTTCCTCGGATACGTTTACAAGGCTGTCGCCGTGCATATCATAGTAATTCTTAGCGTGCTCGATGATGTCCTGTCCAAGGTAAACGTCCTCGGGCATGGGGAATTCCTCGCTGCTGCCGTCCTCGCCATATATTGCCTTTGTGAAGCGCTCCATGTCGTCGCCGCATTCCTTTACGACGCGCTGACCCGCCTCGCTGCAAATGTGCATATAGCGCAGGGAAAGGCTCTTTCCGAACTTCTCGACCTGATTGCCCGCGTCGTTGATATAGAACTCGCGGTCGGCGGTGTAGCCCGCTTCGGTAAGCAGGGACGCGAGGGTATCGCCGATGGCGCCGCCGCGCGCGTTGCCTATGTGCATGGGGCCAGTGGGGTTCGCGGAAACGAACTCAACAAGCACGCGCTTGCCCTTGCCGAGGTCGGTCTTGCCGTAGTCGCCGCCAAGCTCGATGGCATTCTTAACTACGCCGGAGAACCACGCTCCGCCCACAAAGAAATTAAGAAATCCAGGGCCTGCTACCTCTATCTTGTCAAAATCTGTGCCGGAAAGCTCCGCTGCTTCCGTCAGCATCGCCGCGATGGCGCGGGGATTGCTCTTGAGTGCCTTTGCGGACACCAGCGCAACGTTTGCCGAAAAATCGCCGTGCGTGGGGTCTGCGGGGACAGTCACCTGAAAAGGCGGAAGCGGCTCGGCGGGTATCTTGCCCTCTGCGACAAGCTTTCCAAGCGCACTCATGATTATTTCCTTTACCTGTTCCTTTGCCTCGTTTACTGCGTTGTACATTTTATCCTCCTGTAAGCGCTGTGCGCCGTTGTTTTATTCTTCCGCGGTCTTGACTGTTACCGCTATCTCGTTTTCGGTGATAAGCCCCGAATTGACGTCGACGGTATATTTCACGATGAAGCTTCCGCCGTTTCCGCCCATGGTGTGCGACATTTTCGTGGTGGAAATGCCGATCATGCAGTCGCCGTATTCCGTGCCGTAGTGGCAGTAATGCCGCTTTCCGTCCTCGAAAATAAGGCTGGAAAACGCCTTGCCCGTGCGGGTCATGACTACTATTCCATCCGCTACCCTGAGCTGCACATGGCTGCCCTCGTAGCCCGTAGCCTCGCTCTCGTCATAGTCGATGAAGAACGAGCCGCCGTGCTCGCGGAATTCACCCTTTGTAAACAGCTCGGATGTGTCCGTAACGCCGTCCGCGGTCTGCTTTATGTTCAGTGTGATATGTGCGTTGTCCATTGTTTTCTTTGCTCCTTTTTCGGGGATATCAGCCCTCCGAGTTCCTTTCAAGGGCAAGCTCGATAAGCCTGTCGAGCAGCTCGGGATAGGGTATTCCCATTTTATCCATAAGCTTCGGGTACATACTGATGGGGGTGAAGCCCGGGATGGTGTTTATTTCGTTGAGGATTATATCGTCCTTTGTTACGAAGAAGTCCACGCGGGCGAAGCCGTTTCCGCCCACGGCATAGAATGCCTTCTTCGCGATGGCGCGGAGCTTTTCGGTTTCCTCGGGGGTGATCTTCGCGGGGATATCCAGCACGGATGTGCCAAGCTTATACTTCGCGTCGTAATCATAAAATTCCTCCGCGGGGGTTATCTGCCCGGGGATGGACGCGATGAGGTCGGTGCCGTTTCCGAGCACGGCGCACTCAACTTCCTTGCCGATTATCTCGGTTTCGATAACTACCTTGCTTCCGTGGGCAAAGGCTACCTTAAGACCCTCGCGAAGCGCCTCGCGGTCGGCAGCACGGGATACTCCCACCGAAGAACCCGCGCTGGCGGGCTTTACAAAGAACGGATATGCGCCGAGCTTGTTTTCGATATCGTCGCACGCCTTTTCGATGTCAGCAAGGGCGTCGCGCTGGATGCTGATGTATTTCGCAGTCTTAATGCCTGCGGCGTCAAGTATCGTGTGGGTTATGGACTTATCCATGCAGACTGCGGAACTAGTCATATCGCAGCCAACGCAGGGCAGACCTGCCAGCGTGCAGAGTCCCTGCACGGTTCCGTCCTCGCCGTTTGCGCCGTGGAGCACGGGGAAAACCGCGTCAACGCGGCGGATATATGCGCCGTCCGCGCCCATGACGATTATGCCCTTGTTAAGAGAATCGGGGCTGATGACTGCAGTGCAGCAGTCGGGATTGTTTTCCCATTCGCCGGTCTTTATCTGCTCGTATTCCCCCGGATAGTACATCCAGTGTCCTTTTTTTGTTATGCCGATACAAGTAACTTCGTACTTGTCCTCGGGAATGTTTGTCAGCACGGAATACGCAGAAATAAGCGAGATCTCATGCTCGCTGGAAGCTCCTCCGAAGAGGACAGCAATTTTTTTCTTTGCCATGATACATCACACCCTGCCGCGGCCGAATTTCTCGCCGCGTCCTTTCAATCAAGATTTTCTGTACTATAAATTATGCCCGAGGGCGGTCATAAATGCGCACAACTCTGCATAATAATTCAAATTACATTATAACACAAAGCCGCAGCTTTTGCAAGGGGTAACGAAGCATTTTATCCCCGCTTTACCGAAACGGCGCAATAATTAATCCATCAAACATAAAACGACCCATCGCGGCATAAGATGAACAAAAAGGAAACGTAGAACTGACCTAAACCATGGGGGTGTATTTTTCATTGAACAGACGCGGCATCGTCGAAAACGCCAATGAAGAAAGATGTGTCATTTTAGGAACATATATCGTAGAAAACAACGCGACCGTCAGAAGTACCGCAAAAAAATTCGGAATAAGCAAAAGCACCGTCCATCAGGACATAACCGTAAAACTGGCGCATACCAACAGCGCCCTTTATCATGAGGTAAAGGCGGTGCTGGACAAAAACAAGCAAGAGCGCCACATCAGGGGCGGCGAAGCGACCAAAAAGAAATACGAGGAGCTTTCCCGCAGAAAATTCAAAAAGAAAAACGCAAAAAATGATACATAACCGCAAAACGCCCCCGAGAGCGATCAAGGGGGCGGCTGTTTTTTATGATGCCGTATACGGCTTATCGAAAAAACTCAGTATGGCGGGTTATCGCCATACTGAAACGGCTCCCCGAAGGGAGCCGTCGTTTATTGATTAAGCATCAATTACTTTCTCTTGGAAGAAAGAACCATAACGCCTGCTGCTGCAACTGCTGCGCCTGCGAAAAGAAGTGCACCCTCAACGCCTGTGTCGGGGTTAGCCTTGTCGTCAACGGGAGCGGGAGCGATAACGAGGTCATCCTCTGCTGCATCATCATCTGTTGCAACTTCGTCGGAAGCAGCGTCTTCGCCGTCAGCAACATCCTCATCAGCGGTTTCGTCGTCAACAACTACTTCGTCATCAGCTGCGGTATCGTCAGCTGCAACATCATCAGCAGCAACATCCTCTGTTACCTCAACATCGGTGGTAACTTCCTCGGACTCAGCTGCCTCAGCGGAAGCAACGGTAGCAACGGAAACTGTCATAGCTGCGCAAACAAGTGCTGCAAAAATCATCTTTTTCATAATAATAAATCCTCCATTTTTTGTGTACCGATATCTGTTCGGTATCTGTTCTACGGTTATTATTATAG
>CAVIFG010000051.1:3851-10913 GCA_963641955.1 Escherichia coli | reverse complement strand
ATATAATATATTTGTGGAGAAAAGTGGTGCTCAAATCAACCTTTTTTCATAAAAATTCAGAAAAATATAAAAACAATACATGAAAAGGTTGAAAATTCATCCACTTACTAACCGCAATTTTTCTTAGGGGAAAAATATTAAGTAAAAAATTCTACGGACATCCCGTCTGAGGAGGACGGAAATCGGCGCTTTTCACAGGGGACGGTGCCATGGCAAAGGGGGAACGGAAATGCGAGGCGAATATACTGTTGACGCCAAGGGAAGACTAAATTTCCCCGCAAAGCTGCGCAACACCTTCGGTGACCATTTCTACATTGCCAAGAGCATCTATGACAAGTGCCTTATCGTTTACAATGAAAAGAGCTGGACTGAATTTCAGGACAAGCTCAGGGACAAGCCGCAGGAGATAGCAATGCCTATCCTGCGCTACGTTGTCGGCAACGCCTGCGAGGCGGAGCCGGACAAGCAGGGAAGAATAGCCATCGCACAGCACCTCCGCGATTTCGCGGGGATAACCTCCGACATCACCATCGTAAGCATGGGCGACAAGGCGGAGATATGGGATACCGAGCTGCTCCGCGAAAACGAGGATGAGTTCGGTCAGGCGGCTATAATGAAACTTGCAAAGAAGGCTGAGATATGACGGAATTTTCGCATATAACCGTTCTGCTTAAAGAAACGGTCGACGGCGCGTTTACAGACCCAAAGGGCACATACGCCGATCTGACCACGGGCGGAGGCGGGCACAGCCTTGAACTTGCGAAGCGGCTGGACGGGGGACGTCTTATCTGCTTCGACCAGGACGCGGAGGCGATCGCGGCTGCAAGGGAGCGGCTCAGCGGTTACCCCGTTACTTTTGTGCAGAGAAACTTCTGTGAACTCGGCGATGTGCTGGATGAGCTGGGGATAGAGGCTCTGGATGGCATCGTTGCCGATCTTGGCGTCAGCTCGCACCAGCTTGACACGGCGGAGCGCGGGTTCTCGTTCCACAACGACGCGCCGCTTGATATGCGCATGAGCGGCGAGGGGCTTTCCGCGCGCGATGTGGTCAACGACTACACGTTCGAGGAATTACGGCGCATACTTTACGAATACGGCGAGGAGAAATTCGCGCCGAAAATAGCCGACGGGATAATAAACGCGCGCGCGGTATCGCCGATAGAAACAACAGGCGAGCTTGCGGAGATAATAAAAAAGAGCGTTCCCGCCGCATACCGCAGGGAGAAAAATCCCTGCCGCAAAAGCTTTCAGGCGATAAGGATAGAAGTAAACCGTGAGCTTGACGTGCTGGAAACGGCATTGCAGGTCGGATTTGACCGCCTTAAGATCGGCGGGCATTTCTCGGTGATAACGTTCCATTCGCTGGAGGACAGGATAGTCAAGAACCGCTTCAAGGAGTTCTGTACAGGCTGTACCTGCCCGCCCGAATTTCCCGTGTGCGTGTGCGGAAAGCTTCCGCGGGGCAGACTCATCACGAAGAAGCCCATAACCGCAAGCGAGGAAGAGCTTGCCGCGAATGTTCGCAGCCGCAGCGCAAAGCTCAGGATAATCGAAAAAATTAGGAAATAAATCCGAAAGGACAAAAGGAGGGATCGAGCCTTGGCTGTTCCGCAGAGAAATAATACAAACCTTGCATACGATCTGTCGAGATTTGACACCGCCGCAAGAGAGGAGCGCGAAAGACAGCGCGCCGAGGAGGAGCGTCAGCGCAGGCAGATACGCATCGCGCCGCACTCCGTATCAAAAACGGGTTCGATCTTCAAGATCTTTTCGGTCACGATAGTAGTGTTTGCGGCGCTGTGCGCTGTAAACTGGTCCAGCACATCTAAGGACGACATGGCGAGGATGGTCGCCGAGCAGCAGGAGATACTCAACGAAGCCGAGGATGACAACGCGCTTCTTCAGAGCAAGCTCGACTCAAAGGTGAACATCTCGTACATCGAGCAGTATGCTACCGAAAACCTTGGCATGGAAAAGGTGACGAGCGCGCAGAAGAAATATATCAGCGTCAACACCGAAAGCCTTATCGAGGTGGATGACGACGGCTCCTCGGGATTTTTCGGAAGCATCAAAAAGTGGTTCAGCGACACCTTGGAATTTTTGGGGTTCTGACGGCATAAAATATGGGTGACAAGCCCTTGGTCGGTCGGCAGAAACAAGGGATAAAGACAGCAAGGCCGATTTGTGTCGGCTTTGCTTTTTTGATTTTACGGCACATTGCGGCATATTTCGGCTTTTGCCGGAATGACGCCGCCGCAGCGCAACAGGAGGAACAATGGCAAAGATAGGACAGGTGCTTAAAAAAGGCGCGGTGAATTTCGTAAGATGGGCGAAGAAAAAGGATGCCGAGGCGGTAAACGACAAGGGTTGGGGCATGAGAGGACGTCAGGCCGTTATCCTTGTGTTTGTCATCGGCTTTTCCTGCATTGTGGGATATAACCTGCTGAAATACACCGTGCTCGAGGGGGAGCAGTGGCGCGTGCTGGCGAATAATCAGCAGATGCGCTCCCTCACAATAAAGGCAAACCGCGGAAGCATATACGACACCAACGGCACCATCCTTGCGCAAAGCTCCACCGTGTGGGATATAATCATCGCCCCGGGCACCATCTATAAGCAAAACGAAGAGCGCCGCACCGAATACGAAAAGGCGAAAGCAAAGTGGAAAGAGGGCGACGAACCGCTCGGGGAATTCGTCGACCTTGACGAAATGATATGCACGGAGCTTTCGGAGATACTCGACGTCGACAAGGATAAGCTTCTCAAGGCCTGCGAAGATCACGACAAAATGTACTACATCGTCAAGCGCAAGGTAGAGAAGCCCGAGGTTACCGAGATAACCTCTTTCCTGAAAGACAACAGCATCAGCTCCGACTGCGTTTACACCGAGGAGAGCAGCAAGCGCTATTACCCAAACGATTCCCTTGCGGCAAGTATTCTGGGCTTTACGAATTACGAGGGCGACGGCGTTTACGGCCTTGAGGCATATTACGACGACTACCTCAGCGGCACCGACGGCAAGGCGTTCTATACCCAGGACGGAAGCGGTCAGGGTGTTGAGTATGCAAACGACTACTACTATTCCGCCGTTGACGGATACAGCCTTGTGCTGACGTTGGACGAGGTAATGCAGCACTATCTTGAGAAAAACCTCGAGCTGTGCGTTTCCCAGCATGATGTTGTGAACCGCGCCTGCGGAATAATCATGAACTGCAACACCGGCGCGGTGCTCGCCATGGCGACCGCCCCGGGATTTAACGCAAACTCCCCCTCGGAGATAACCAGCAAGTTCGACCTCGAAAAGATCGAAGCACTGAAAGCCTCCGACGCGGGCGAAGAGGAGATAGAGCAGCTTGAAGCCACCCTGCGCGAGCAGCAGTGGAAAAACAAGGCGATAACCGAGCTGTACTACCCCGGTTCCGTATTCAAGACCGTAACCTGCGCCAGCGCGCTTGAGGAAGAGGTAATTTCGCTCGAAAGTTCGTCCTTTAACTGCCCCGGCTATGCCATCGTTGCGGGTCAGCACATAAGCTGCTGGAACCACGACGGACACGGCACGCTGACGCTTCAGCAGGCGATAACAAAATCCTGCAACCCTGCGTTTATCGCGATAGGTCAGGCGCTGGGCGCGGAGAAATTCAGCGACTACTTCGAAGCGTTCGGATTTACCGAGCCTACGGGAATAGACCTCCCCGGCGAGGCGGGAAGCCTTTATGTTTCCCGCGACAGAATGGGCCCCGTTGAGCTTGCTTCGTCCTCCTTCGGTCAGACGAACAAGGTAACTCCCATACAGATGACCACGGCAATATGCGCCATCGTAAACGGTGGATATCTTGTAACGCCGCACCTTGTTGATAAGATACTCGACAGCGACGGAAACGTTGTCGAAACCAAGCAGACGGAGATAAAGCGTCAGGTCATTTCGGAGGAAACCTCCAAGACCATGCGCAGCATAATGGAAAACATCGTTGATACAAACGGCGGCTCCAACGCGTACATAAGCGGCTACCGCATCGGCGGCAAGTCGGGAACCACGGAGCGTATCGACGAATACAACGCGGCGGGCGGTCAGGCGGCAGGCGCAAAAATGACCTTCGTATCTTCCTTTGCGGCGATGGCTCCCGCGGACGACCCGCAGATAGTCATGCTGGTAATGGCGGATACCCCCATGGGCACGCAGTATTACGGTTCCGCAGTTGCGGCGCCTGTTGTTTCCGCAGTTTTCAAGGAGGGACTCGAGCACCTCGGAATTTACCCCACCTACACCGCAGAAGAGCAGGCGAAGATGGACGCCACAGTGCCGTATGTCCTCGGTTCCAAGTCTATGAACGCAGAAAGCTCGCTGTCCGCGGCGGGATTTGACGTAAGATTTGTCGGCGACACCACCAGCGACGCGACGGTAACCACCCAGATACCCGCTTCGGGAAATACCATCCCAAAGGGCTCTACGGTTGTGTGCTACCTCGGAAACGATATCGACCTTGAGGTCGGCACCGTGCCGAATGTTATCGGAATGACGGTATCGCAGGCGAACAACACCCTCGTCAACGCAGGCTTCAACATAAGGATAGAAGGCGGCGCGGCGGAGAATGCAAATGCGCTCGCGGTTGGACAGAGCCTTGCAGAGGGCACGGAAGCGTACAAGGGAAATGTCGTTGAAGTAACGTTCCAGGTAAACAATTATTCGGATTAAGAAGGTGAGAAGATGACCCTCGGAGGGCTTTTTGAAGGAATTACGGATATACCCGAAAAATTAAGCAATATCGCGGTTGCGGGGGTCACCTCCGACACCCGCGAGATGCAGAGCGGATACCTCTTCGTGTGCATAAAAGGCGCAAGCTTCGACGGGCACAATGCTGCGGCGGAAATGCTGGCGAAAGGCGCCTGCGCGGTGGTAACGCAGCACCCGCTGGGGCTTGAAAAGGAGATAACCGTTTCCGATACCCGCAGGCTTTATCCCGAACTGCTTTCGGCGTTTTGGGGCAGACCCACCCGAAAGATAAAACTCGGCGCAATGACGGGTACCAATGGAAAGACCACCACTGTAAACCTCTGCGCACAGATAACCCGCGCGCTGGGGCATAAAACGGGTGTGATAGGCACCCTCGGCACAGACACGGGGGATGGGCTGAAATATTCCCACGACGGCCCGCCGACCACGCCCGAGCCTGCGAAGCTGTACAGCCTTTTCGCGGAGATGGCGGAAAAGGGCACGGAATACTGCTTTATCGAGGCGTCCTCGCAGGCGCTGGCGCAGCACCGCTTCGCGGCGGAGCATTTTGAAACCGCGGCGTTCACCAACCTCACCCGCGACCACCTTGATTATCACAAAACGATGGAGAATTACTACCTCGCCAAGCGCTCGCTGTTTGATATGTGCGGCGCGGCGGTGGTGAATATCGACGACGAGCACGGCGCCCGCACCGCGGAATACTGCCGCGAAAAAGGCATACCCTGCCGCACGGTTTCCGTGTACGGCACGGCGGATTACTACACCGAATGCGTGAAGCTGCTGCCGCACGGCGCGGAGTTCATCCTTACCGACAAGGCGGCTAGGAAAAGCTATCCTGTGCACTTCGGAATGACGGGATACTACAACGTCTGCAACGCCGTGGAAGCGATGGTGATGTGCGCGCAGCTGGGGTTTGAGCTTGACGAGTGCATTTCCGCTCTTGAGCGGATACAGGGCGTCAGCGGCAGGCTTGAAACCATATACAGCGGCGATTTCACCGTGATAAGGGATTACGCCCACACCGACGACGGGCTGGATAAAGTTCTGGCGGGATTAAGGCCGCTGACAAAGGGCAGGCTCATCTGCCTTTTCGGAGCGGCGGGGGAACGCGACGCAGGCAAACGCCCCGACATGGGAAAAGCCGCAGCGCGTTATGCCGACTATATATTCGTAACGGCGGACAATCCGTGCTTTGAGCCTGTTGAACAGACCATCGAGGGCGTTGTAAAGGGCATTCCCGACAGCGTGCCGCATGAGGAATTTCCCGACAGGCGCGAGGCAATCGCGGCGGCGCTTGCAATGGCTCAGAAAGGCGATGTTGTCGCGCTGTGCGGGAAGGGTCACGAGGATTATCAGGCGATAAACGGCGTCGACTACCCGTTTGATGAAAGAGAAATAGTGCTGGAATGGTTAAGGGAAAACAAGGTGACGATATGAGATTTACTACCGAAGAAATAGCAAGGGTCACAGGGGGCGTTCTGCGCGGAGATAATATTGAGGTCAGCGGCGTATCCACCGACACCCGAACAATAGGCGAGGGATGCCTTTTCGTGGCGGTGCGGGGCGAGCGCTTCGACGGCAACGACTTCATCCCCGCGGCGGCGGAAAACGGCGCAGCGGCGGCGCTGTCGGATCTTTCCGAGGGGACGGTCCATGTAAATATTCCGGTGATATATGTTCGCGACACCCGCGCGGCCCAGCTTGAGCTTGCGAGGTACTACCGCGATAAATTTGCCCTGAAGCTCTGCGGTGTTACGGGAAGCGTTGGAAAGACATCCACCAACGACATGATCGCCGCGGTTCTTTCCGCAAAATATAAAACGCTGCGCACGCAGGGAAATTTCAACAACGACATAGGCCTGCCGAGAACGCTGTTCGGGCTGGACGAAAGCTACGGCGCGGCGGTCATAGAAATGGGCATGAGCGCCCTCGGGGAGATAAGCGAGCTTTCTCACGCGGCGCACCCCGACTGCGCGGTGATAACAAATATCGGCTGGTGCCATATTGAGAACCTCAAGACCCGCAGAAACATTCTGCGCGCAAAGCTTGAGATACTCGACGGCGCTTCTGAGGAGGCTCCGCTGATAGTCTGCGGCGACGACGAATACCTATCCACCCTTACGAACGAAGCGGTGGGAGTTGATACTCTGATACGCTATGGCAAGGGCGAAAACTGCGATATCCGCGCGGAAAATATAGTACATACCGATGACGGCGAGCGCTTCGATATCATCGCGGACGGAAAGCGCTACGCGGCGGCTGTTCCCGTTATCGGCGAGCACCACGTTCTGAACGCGCTGGCGGCTTTTGCGGTGGGAAGAGTGTTCGGC
>CAVIFG010000051.1:0-3841 GCA_963641955.1 Escherichia coli | reverse complement strand
CGGCGGAGGAAATAATCCCCGCACTGATGAACTACGAAGCCAGCGGAATGCGCCAGAAGATAGAACAGCGCGGAAATGTCACCGTGATACTCGACTGCTACAACGCAAGCCCCACCTCGATGGAAACGTCGCTTTCAGTGCTCGGCGGAATGAAGTGCTCGGGCAGGAAGATAGCCGTCCTCGGGGATATGCTGGAGCTGGGCGATATGTCGCACAAGCTTCACGCGGGGGTAGCCGAGCCGGTATGCAGGTTCGCGGACGAATGCTTCCTCTACGGCCACGAGATGAAATACTGCAAGGATGAGCTTGAAAAGCGCGGGTTTACGGTGTTCCACAGCGAGGACAAGGAAGCCCTGACGCACACGCTCAAATCTCACATAAAAGACGGGGACACCCTTCTTTTCAAAGGAAGCCGCGGCATGAAAATGGAAGAGATCGCGGAGAAAATTTAACAAAAAGGGGACGGAAAGATGCAGATCTGGACAAGTGTGATCGCGGCAGCTGCGGCGTTTGCGCTGACGTGGATAGCGGGGTATTGGTTCATACCGCTGCTCCACAAGCTGAAATACGGTCAGACGATACTTGAAATAGGCCCGAAATGGCACAAGGAAAAGAAGCAGGGCACCCCGACGATGGGCGGCATTATGTTCATCATCGCGGTGACAGTGTGCTTTGCAGTCGGAATGATAATCATATGCGCCACGGGAAACGCGGACGCTTCCGGCGCGGATAAGCAGGAGCTTATACGCTCGGCGGCGGGGCTTGTTATGGCGGTGCTGCTCGGCTTCATGGGCTTCCTTGACGATTTCATCAAGGTAAAGAAGAAGCACAACGAGGGTCTTACCGTAATGCAGAAGATCGTCATTCAGGTGCTTATCATCGCGGCTTATTTCGCGACGCTTTATGTCAGCGGCGTCACCCGCACGGCGATAACATTCCCGTGGGGCTGGCAGCTTGACATGGGTCTGCTGTACTACCCGATAATGGGCGTTGTGATACTGTATCTTGTAAATGCAGTAAACCTCACCGACGGCATTGACGGGCTCTGCTCCTCCGTTACGGTGATATACATGGCGACGTTCGCGGCGATCTCGGGCATACTCGGTATGTTCGGCGAAACGCTGCTGGCGCTGTGCACTGCAGGCGGCTGCATAGGCTTCCTTATGTGGAATTTCCCGCCCGCAAAGGTGTTCATGGGAGATACTGGCTCGATGTTTCTCGGCGGCGTTGTGTGCGCGCTGGGAATAGGCTGCGGCTGCGAGGTGCTGATGATAATCGCGGCGCTGGTTTATATCATCGAGGCGCTGACCGTTGTTATCCAGGTAACGGTGTTCAAGATAACCAAGAAGATATATCACACCAAGGAGGGCAAGCGCCTGTTCAAGATGACGCCCATTCACCATCATTTTGAGCTGAGCGGCTGGAGCGAGATAAAGATAGACGCGGTATTTTCGGGGACCGCCGCCGTGCTGGGTGCGGTCTGCGTGATACTCGCATGGAATATGTTCGGCAGATAACGTTCACGGAAACGGAGGTGCTGTATGCAGAATACGGCTTCTGCCCGCCCCGCGGGAAACAACGGCGGGAGGGCGCGCAAACAGAAGAAGCAGAAAGACCCCAACCGCATAAGGTTCATCGACCTTTCGGGAAGAGTGGACATCCCGATGCTGGTCATAACACTGGTGCTGCTTACTTTCGGCATAACCATGATGTTTTCAGCGGGTCATGCGCTGTCCTACCGCGAAAATGACGGTAATTCATATGCATTCGCGACCAAGCAGATGCAGGCTGCGGGTCTGGGGCTTATCATGATGTTCCTCGCAAGTATGTTCGATTATCGTCTGCTGCGCCATGAGTTCCGCTTGTTCCACGGGAAATACAAGTTTACCCTTGCAACGCTGATATTTATTATAACGCTTGTAATGACGGCGATGTGCATTCCGTTCGGCGTAAGCAATATCGAGGACGGGCCAAGGCGCTGGCTTAAAGTTCCGATATTCGGAACGTTCCAGCCCTCCGACTTCCTGAAGGTCGGACTGATAATGTTCCTTGCGTATTACATCCACAAGAATTACGACCAGATGCGCAGAATAAAAGTCGGCGTTATCAAGCCGATGATACCCGTCGGGATAATCTGCTTCCTGATGTATAAGCAGCCGCACCTTTCGGGACTTATCATCATGCTCGGAATAAGCATTGCGATGCTGTTTGTCGGCGGCATGAACTGGAAGCCTTTTATTCCTTTCGTTATTGCATTCGGCGCGATACTTGTCGTGATGTTCCTTACTTCGGACTTTACATATTTCGGCGACCGATTCAAGTACATGGATCCCCTTTCCGACCCCATGGATAAGTCGTATCAGTCGTATCAGGCGGCGCTGGCGGTAGGCTCGGGGGGAATGTGGGGCGTTGGCTTCGGAAATTCCAGCCAGAAATATTATTACCTCCCCGAGGCGCAGAACGACTTCGTTTATGCCGTTCTCTGCGAGGAATTCGGGTTTGTCGGCGGGCTTTTCGTTATCATTCTGTTTATCGTTTTCGTGCTGAGAGGCTTTTACATAGCGCGGCAGGCGGAGGATAAGTTCGGAATGCTGCTTGCAACGGGCATATCGCTTCAGGTGGGCATTCAGGCATTGCTGAACATCGGCGTAAACGTGTTCGTCATACCGAATACGGGCGTTTCGCTGCCGTTTTTCAGCTACGGCGGCACGGCGCTGCTGGTACAATTGGTGGAAGTAGGGCTGCTGCTTTCGGTAAGCAAGCGGGCTAAATTAAATTAGTTAGGAATTGTTAATTATGAAGATCATTTTTGCAGCGGGCGGAACCGCGGGGCATATTAATCCTGCCCTCGCCATAGCGGACAAAGTAAAGAGCGTTTTTCCCGAAACCGAGATACTTTTCATCGGCACGCCAAACGGCATGGAAAGCAGGCTCGTCCCGAAAGCGGGATATGCTTTCAAGGGTGTCGAAATGTCGGGCTTCCAGCGGAAGATATCCATTAAGAATGTCGGCAGGAATATCAAGGCGGCGTACTGCTACTTTATTTCCGCAAAGAGGAAAGTGCGCGCCATTATCCGCGATTTCCAGCCTGACCTTGTTATAGGAACAGGCGGATATGTCACCGCAAACGTGCTTGAACAGGCGATTTCGCTGGGGATAAAGACAATGACCCACGAGAGCAACTCCTACCCCGGCATGGCGACGAAGATGCTCGCCAAAAAGGCGGATAAGGTGCTGCTTGCATCCGAGGACGCGAAAAAGCACCTCAGCGATACCGAGCGCTGCATCGTTACGGGAAATCCGCTGCGCAGCAACATCGAGATAGAGGAGCGCGACGCGGCGAGAAAGCGCCTTGGGCTTCCCGAGGGCTTTACGATCCTTTCCTTTGGCGGAAGCCTTGGCGCGGAGAGGATAACCACCGCCGTGGCGGAACTTGTCGCATGGGAACAGAAAAAGGGCGGCATAAACCACATCCATTCCTACGGCGGAAAGGGCAAGGAAACGTTCTACACCGCCCTTGAGCAGAGCGGAGTTACCGAAGAAAACGAGGATAAGTCCCGCCATATTTTCCGCGACTACATCGACAATATGTACACTTGTATGTGCGCGGCGGATCTCATCATATCCCGCGCGGGCGCGATGACCATAACCGAAATCACCGCCATCGGCAGACCGTCGATACTTGTTCCTTACCCCGCGGCGGCGGAGAACCACCAGTATTACAACGCGCTGACGCTCAGCAACGCCAACGCCGCAATACTTATCGAGGACAAGGATCTCACAAAGGCGCAGCTCGTTTCGGAGGTATCCGCGCTGTATTCCGACCGCCACCGCCTTGAGC
>CAVIFG010000050.1:5858-10946 GCA_963641955.1 Escherichia coli | reverse complement strand
GATGAGAAATACGCCGGAAAATCAGAGGTCAGTGAACTCAAAACAAAAATCGAGCACGCCGATGAAAAATACGCCAGCAAGTTGGAACTGAACGAACTGAAAAAATCTATCGAGAAAATAGAAAGCAACATAGATTTTTTAAGGGAAAATACTGTGCGGTCATCGGATTTTGTCCGTGTTATGTCGCGGCTTGAAAGCAAGATAGACGATTTGAAAAGAGGGTGAATGAATGGATCAGGAAAGGATTCGCAGAGAAAAATTCCGCGACAATAATGCGCGCGTGCTCTGTGCGATAAATACATTACGCACCAAATATGTGCGCATACGCGACCTTGAATATGGGCTTGGGGTTGATATCACACAGGAAGAGATATCCGACTGCGTGAACTACCTCAACGAGGGCGGGTACATAAAACTGCGCGACGCGGAGTATCACACCGAGGTCGACGACCTTGCCGACGCGGAACTCAGCCGCCTTGAGGCTAAGCTTACCGCAAAGGGCATTGTGCTTCTCAACGGCAAGACCGATGATCCCTGCATAAGGCGGTGAGCCCATGAGCAACCGCAAGCATTCTAAAATTGATGCGCTGCCGTCGGATATCAAGGAAGCTGTCGAGCAGATGATCCTCGGCAACTACACCTACCGCGAGGTCTGCGACTTTGTCCGCGACACCGCGAACATAACGCTCTCGCAGACGGCGGTGTGCAACTACGCGAAAGGGCTCAATGCTACGGTGCAGGATTTGAGGCTGGCGAGCGAGAATATGCGCACGCTTACCGAGGAGATGGCGAAGTATCCGCAGCTGGATACCACCGAGGGTATCGCCCGCCTTATATCTCACAAGGTATTGCAGGCGGTGCGTGAGCTGGATGATGAGGCGCTCAAGACTTCGGATCCGCTCAAGCTTATCGACCGCTGCACGGGTCTGATCAGAGCGGTCGCGTACAAGAACGACGCCGACACAAAGACCAAAAACATCAAGGATATGGCATTTGAAAGCTTCAAGGAAGAAATCTTTGAAGCGATGGCAGCGGAAGAGCCGGAGCTTTATTCGCAGCTTGTAAAATTCATATCTTCAAAGAAGGAGGACGGCTGATGCTGTTTGTTATATATGTGCGCGGGGGTACTGAGATCTCCATGCTGGAGCAGCTCCGTCGCAAGGGATACACAGCCTATTGTCCCCGACGATTGTGCGAGGAACGTAAGCACGGCGAATGGCAGACCGTCGAGCGGATCATCTTCGGCGGGTACATCTTTATAGACGCGGAACTCGTCACTGCCGAGGACTGGCACAGGATAGCTTCCTGCGACGGGTTTATAAAGTTTGTCAGCGGCGTGGCGTTAAGTCCTACTGAGGACGAGTACATCAGGGCACTGTGCGCCGACGGTGAGTGCATAGACGTATCCCACGGATACATCAGCGGCGGCACGCTGCACATCACATCGGGCTCTGCGAAAAAGTTTGAGCATAAGATCATAAGGTATAATCGGCGCGGCAGACGCGCCACGGCGGACGTTACAATACACGGGCAGCACCGCAAGGTCATCTTTTCCGTGATATTCGACGCTCCGCCCGCTGTGGGTGATACGCTCCCTATCGGCAAAAAATAACCAAGCGTACGCCCGACAATATGTCGTGCGCAAAGGGCGGAGCACACCCCTTAGAAATAACGCGCCTACAAGCCATTAAAGGACGGGCAGATTTTCAGAGGGTAATTTCCCCGCCCTTTGCGGACGGCGCGGCTAAAAAGGGCGTATAACGCGTAAAAAGGCATAGGTGATGATATGAGCAAATCCAACCGAAAGAAAAAGAGCGTTGCCGCCCTCGGAGCGGCAATAGCGGAATACGAAAAGAAAACAGACAACGCCCCGTCCTCTGCCGTACAGCAGTTGGTCGAGGCGTATTTATCTACCAACAATCCCACGAAGCGCGCAAAGCGCATTTCGGAAGTAAAGCAGCGGTGCAACGGGCTTAACGCCATGCTCGCTGAAAACAGCGAGCTGCTTACCGCCGAAGTGGAACAGGCGCTGGTCAGAGCGGCGACGGGATATACCGTCACGGAACGCAAGGTTCGGCTGGTCAACGGGGTAAAAACTGTGGAAACAACCGAAAAGCACATTCTTCCGTCGCAGGCGGCTATCGAGTTCTTCCTTATTAATAAGAAGCCCGAAAGCTTTTCCAAGGCAGGCGGCAGCTCCGCAAACGGCGACGGAATGGTCGCGGAAATAATGGAGGCGTTTCGGAATGGGTAAGGTCACGTTTACGGAAAAACAGAACCAGCTTGTACGCATAGTCAAGTCGGGAAAGCTTAAACGCTTGAACATCCTGCAGGGCTCTGTGCGTTCGGGGAAAACGTGGATATCCCTTATAATTTGGGCATTTTGGGTCGCAAGCCGCCCGAAAGAGTACCTTTACATGATGTGCGCAAAATCCCTGCAGACCCTCAAGCGCAACTGCCTGTTCCCACTGCAGGAACTCATCGGCGAGAATAATTTCAGCTTTTCGCTCTCTACAAAGGAGGGCGTTTTGTTTGGTCACAAGATCATGCTGGAGGGCGCTAACGACGCGCGTTCCGAGGGAAAGATACGCGGTATCACTCTCGGCGGAGCGTACTGCGACGAGCTGACGCTGTTCCCGAAAGACTTCTTTACAATGCTGCTGTCGCGACTGTCAGCGCCCGAAGCTAAGCTTATCGCAACGACAAACCCCGACGTTCCCACGCACTGGCTCAAAAAGGAGTACCTCGACAACAATGACCTTTCAGATGACCTGCTGAGCATTTTCTTCGGCATTGACGATAACACCACGCTCCCCGCGGATTATGTTGCGTCGCTGAAAAAGGAATACACAGGCGTTTATTACGACCGCTTTATCCTTGGCTTGTGGGTAGTCGCGAACGGCGCGATATACAAGATTTTTTCGGACAATGTCGCAAAATACCGCGCGCCGTACATCATACCGCACTTCGACACGATAAACATCGGGCTTGACTGGGGCGGCAACGGTTCCTCGCACGCGCTTGTCGCGACGGGGATAACATCGGATTACAAAAACGTGTACGCCTTGCGCAGCGAGCGTATTCCCGCAAAGGACATGATACCGCAGGTGCTGTACGCACGCGTATGGCATTTTATCGCCGCCGTAAAGTCTTACGGTGCGATCCACAACATCTACGCCGACAGCGCCGAGCAGACGCTTATCGCGGGGCTGCGCGAGTTCCTCAAGGACACCGACATAACCGTGAAAAACTCTCTGAAGCGCCCGATAAACGACCGCATATTCGCCACAACGCTGCTGATGGGCGGCAGTAGGTTTTATATGACATCCGAATGTGAAACGCTTGTCGAGGCGTTCCAGGGCGCGGTGTGGGATGATAAGGTGCAGGGCGAGGAAGTAAGACTGGACAACGGCACATCGGATATTGATACGCTGGACGCGTTTGAATACAGCTTTGAGCGTTACATCCCAAAGCTTTTAAGGAGCGATAAATGAGTGTTTTAAACAAAATTAAAAGCCTTTTTAAAGGCGGAAAGGATGGCGGCAGCGTGGACGAAACCGAGTACAAATTATCCGATTCGGCGATGAGTTCCGAAATGAAATCGGCAACGGACATATGGTGGGAAGCTTTCCGCGGCGCGCTCCCTCTTCCGCAGACTCACAAAAAGTTCAAGCCGCTCCCGACCGCATACATATCCACCGCTTACCTCGCGCAGCTCGTCACAGGCGAAATCAAGTTCGAGATCGCGGACGAAAGTTTGAATGCTTTCGTTCAGAAAAATCTTATCCCAAACCTCGACAGGATAACGCAGCTGACGCTTGTCGGCGGGTACACGGTCATAAAGCCATATATCACGCAGACGGGCGAGATATTTTTTGATGTCGGCACATCGCGGGACTTCCTGCCGATGGCGCTGGACGAAAACGGACATATTACCGAGGGCGTGTTTTTCGAGCGGATACGGTACAAGGGCAGAATTTATGAGCGGCGCGAGCACCATACCTTTATAAATGGGGTGCACACCGTCCGCAACACCGCAGTGCTTTACGGCACGCGGCGCACGGTACCGCTGACGGATATTCCGCGGTGGTCTATGCTGCTTCCCGAGGGACGTATTCCGTCAGATATCCCGATGATTGCAACGTTCCGCACGCCGTATGCAAACAATGTGGATTTGGACAGCGAGTTGCCTGTTTCCATCTTTGCAAATTCCATTGGCACGCTGCATGAGATAGACGCAGCGCACTGCGAGTACCTTGCGGAATTTCAAAAAATGTCTGCGAAAGTATTTGCCGATGATACCGTCGTGCGGCGGAACGAGGGCATTCCCGATGATTATTTTGTCAAAGTGGACGGCGACGGCAAGACCGCCATCGACCAGCAGATAATGGTCTACTCCCCGCAGATACGCGAGGAGGCGCACCGCGCGGCAATTAATTCCGAACTAAGGCTGTACGAGGTTCAGATCGGCGTGTCGAGCGGCACATTTTCATTTGACGTGAACAAAGGACTTGTTACCGCAACGCAGGTTCTTTCCGAGGACAGAACAACCTACAACACCGTGTGTCAGATACAGAAGCAGCTGCGCCCTGTGCTTGAAGCGCTGAGCAAGATCGTCGTTACGCTGGCGCGATTTTACGGTATCGAGTGCGAGGACGGCGAATGCGCCATTGAGTTCGGCGATTCTGTGTTTGAGGATACCGGCACGGAATTTAACCGCCGTATGCAGATGGTGCAGGCAGGGCTGCTCAAGCCGGAGATCTTCATTTCGTGGTACTTCGGCGTGCCTGTCGAGCGGGCTCTTGAAATGCTCCCCGAAATGACAAGCGTGTTTGGCGGTGAAAGCTGATGCTGACCCCAAAACAGCTTAAAAATCTTCCGCGCGGTCTGACCGACGCATATTCGGAGCTGTCAGAATTTATCCTGCGGGACATCGCCCGCCGCATTGCAAAGGGCGCAAAAATAACCGATACAGCGGAGTATCTGATGTATCGGGCAAAGGCGCTCGGCTTATCCACCGACGAGATAACCGCAAAAATTGCGGAGATCAACGGCGTTTCCGAGGGCGTGATCGACGAGCTTATCCAC
>CAVIFG010000050.1:0-5845 GCA_963641955.1 Escherichia coli | reverse complement strand
GACCGAAAAAGGCTTGGCGAAACTGTATGGAGCGGCACGCCGCTCAAGGAAAATAAGCAGCTCCAAAATGTGATGGCAGCGGAAATAAAACAAACTCACAATGCCTGCGAAAACTATACGCAGTCGCTCGGTTTCGCGGAGCGGAACGTAAGCGGCAAGGTCGTACATTCGTCGCTCGGCGATTTCCTGCTGAAGCAGATGGACAGCGCGCACATGAAGGTCGTGAACGGGGCGACAGACTACAACACCGCGATACGGCAGGCGTGCAATGCTCTTGCAGCGTCGGGTGTGCGGACGGTCTACTACGACAGTGGGCACAGCGACCGAATTGAGGTCGCCGTGCGGCGCGCGGTAATGACATCGGTGTCGCAGGTTACGCAGAAGATCTCCGAGCAGAACGCTAAGGAGCTCGGCGCAGACGGGTGGGAGATCTCCGCACACGCGGGCGCGCGTCCGTCCCATGCGATATATCAGGGGCGGCAGTATCCCGCAAGCCAGTACGAAAGTATTGTCCGCCCGCTTATTGAGGATTATAACTGTCAGCACAGCGCCTTTCCTATTATAATAGGAATTTCAGAGCCTGTCTACACCGAGGAGGAGCTGAAAAGCATCGATCCTCCGCCTTTTACATACGCGGGGAGGACTTACACCGCGTATGAAGCACAGCAGCAAATGCGTAAGATGGAACGCGCCATGCGAAAGCAGAAAGACCGCTGCATCGTTGCCGACGCTGCGGGCGACGTTGAAAATTATACAGTTGCCAGCATAAAGCTTCGGCGGCAGAAAGATATCTACGAGGATTTCTGTAAAGCTGCTGATTCTTATACTCAATACGAGCGTCAGTATGTTGCCGGTTATAATCGTTCCTTGGCTGGAAAATCTTCTTACGCACTTAAAGTTCACAAACAAATGCAAAATCTGATTGGTACAACCACTCCAAAAGGGACAGTTATTTCTGAAGTCAGCGATCATTTTGTTGGTCGTGCCATTCAGAGAAAGGTCAGCAAAAACGATATTTCGGACGCCTTGACAAACCCTCTTGATTATGGTAATATAAAAACAGATTCAAAGGGCAGAAGAAGCATTGAGTACACGGGCGCTAATGCTAGGGTGTTTGTAAATCCTGATACAGGATGTCTTACAACAATTATACCAACTTCCACAAAACTCAAGAAGAAATATGGGGTGATACAGTGAACAAGATAGAATGGAAACCGGAGCATTTCGGAATCCTTAATAAAATTAAGGTTGATTTTGATGTTAAAGATGAGCTGACCGATGAACAAGTCCTTGAACTGGACGAAAAGGTTTCGGACTATCTTGCTATGCACGGGTTTGGCAAAGATGACAATATTACCCCTACGGGTCGAATGTGTGAAAGCATTTTGGATCTGTTAAGCGAATTATAAACAGCACTCCCAGTGATGGGGGTGCTGTTTTATACCCATTTTTAAGAAAGGAGCCACTACATGAAGCACAACAAATACTTCAACAACTTCATCGCTGCGATAGTTTCGGCAGCGGTGCTGGCGGTCAGCTGTTACAGCCGAATGCCCCGCGCCGCGCCCGAACCGCCCGATACGCTTCGCGCTTTCCTTGCGCGGAACGAACGCAGAAAACACAGATAAAACGCCCTTTCAAGGGCGCTTTTTTACACTCGATTTAAGGAGGATACCATTATGGAAAAGATCATAGCACTGCTCGCAGCGTTCAATGTCGTGCTTGCTGCGGATCAGAAAAAGCAGCTGGAAGAGGTCGTCGGTAAGGAGTTTGTTCCCGCCGAAACCGCCGCCGCGGACAAGACAGCACTTGAGGAGCTCAAAAAGCAGCTTGCAGCCCGCGACAAGGATCTCGAAAAGCTCAAGGCGGAAAACAAGTCCGAGGAGCTGCAGAAGCAGCTTGATGAGCTTAATACCAAGTACAAGCAGGAAACCGCTGACCTTAACGCGAAGCTGTCCGCACAGGAAACCGATTATGCTACCGAAAAGCTTTTCGGCGGGTATGAGTTTGCGAACGAACGCATGAAAAACTCCGTCCTTGCCGAGTTTAAGGATAAGGGCTTCAAGCTTGAGAACGGCGAGTTCGTCGGCGGCAGGGAGTTTCTCGACGGACTCAAGGAAACAGAGCCCGATGTTTTCGCGTCGGATAAGCCTGGGCTGTTCATGGGGAGCACGCAGAACAATGTATCCAAGGAAGCAAATGATCTGACCACACAGATTTACGGCAGCTTTGGAATTAAAGAATAACGGAGGTAAAACACATGGCTATTAACACACTTGAAGCGGCAAAGGTATTTACAAAGGCGCTCGACAAGCAGATGATCGTCGGCTCGACGTCGGGCTGGATGGAGGACAACGCGGGGCAGGTCGTTTACAGCGGCGGCAGCGAGGTCAAGATCCCGAAAATGTCCGTGAATGGTCTTGCAAACTATAACCGCGACAGCGGCTACAATCAGGGCGCGGTATCGCTTGCGTTTGAAACTAAGTCCCTTACGATGGACAGAGGCAGACAGTTCCTGCTTGACGCAATGAGCGTTGACGAAACAAACTTTATCGCTTCCGCGTCCGCCGTTATGAACGAGTTTCAGAGCACGCAGGTCATTCCCGAAATAGACGCGTACCGTTACAGCAAGATCTATGAGCTCGCAAAGACAGACCACGGCAGAGAGTACACCCCTGCTGTCGGCACGATCCTCAGCACGCTCAACAGCGATATCGCAATGGTGCAGGACGCTGCGGGCGCGGCTGATCTGGTGATCATCATGCCTTATACAGTGGCAACATTGCTGGACAACAACGAGAAGATTTCCCACTACATTGATACGGGAAACTTCAAACAGGGTGGTGTTGATATCACTGTTAAGACATTCAACGGCATTCCCGTTATCCGCGTACCGTCTGCGCGCATGAAAACCGCGTACACCTTTAACGATGGCACCACAAGCAGCCAGGAGGCTGGCGGGTTCGCTCCTGCCGCCGCTGCCAAGCAGATAAACTGGATAATCTGCCCGAAAAACGTTCCCATTGCCGTTTCCAAGACTGACAACTTCAAGATCTTCGAGCCGTCCGTCAATCAGAAAGCAGACGCATGGCTTGTGCAGTACCGCAAGTTCCATGACCTGTGGATCAAGGACAACGCCCTGTCCTCTATCCGCGTGTGCGCTGAGGCGGCGTCATGATGTCATACATCGACTACATCTACTACACCGGCACCTACGGCGGCTCGGCAATAAGCGCTGGAGATTTCCCCCGCTATGCCGCGGAGGCTTCGGCGTATCTCGACCGTATCACGCTTGACCGCGCAGCCGAGCACGCCGAGGACGAGCGACTGAAAATGTGCTGCTGCGCGCTGTGCGACGCTATACATCAGACCGCGGATACGGGCGGTCTGATTAAGCAGTCGGAAAGTGTCGGCAGTTGGTCGTACACGCTCAACAACGGCGCGGCGGATGTCACGGCGGCGAGCATAATGTACGACTGCTGTCGGCGTTGGCTGCCCGCCGAATGGCTTTACAGAGGAGTTGCGAGGGAATGAAATTTAATGAAACGATAACGCTTTACAACGTTATCCCGCAGCGTGGGCGCAATCCTCCCGAATACCGCCGCAGGATCATAAGCGGCGTGTTTTGGGACAGCACGTTCGGCGCAGGGTTTGATAAGACAGGCAAAAACGACAGCGACAGCGTGACGGTGATGCTCCCCGATAACCCCGCGTGCATTTCGGCAGCGGAATGGGTTCGGCTCGAATATCCCGACGACTGCTTTGCGGTTTCAGCGGGAGATATAATAGCGCATGGCGAATGGGGCGATATCTCAAGTGCCGCAGAGCTTGAACGGCAGCACGTCGAGATGATAGTTGTCACCTCTGTGCGTGACTGCCGGTTTGGCTTGTGCGGTATTCGTCATTGGGAGGTTTCCGGAAAATGAAAATAACCACTGAACGCGGCACGCTGTTTTCAACCGCAAAAGGCGGGTCAATATTGCGCTGGAACAAAAAGAGCGCGCAGCAGCTTGAAGAAAACTTTGACAAGGTGCAGATTTTCATTGATAATACCGTAGTCCGCCATATGGATCCGTATGTGCCTAAACGGACGGGTATCCTCAAAAAGTCTGTTATCCTCGGCTCAAAAATGGGCAGCGGCGAACTTGTTTTCATCGCGCCTTATGCGCACAAGCGCTATTACAGCAGCAATACCAAGCTCAAGGGCAAGCGCGGTTCGCGGTGGTTTCATCGTATGTGGGCTGCGCGTAAGGACGCCATTGTAAGAGAGGTCAAAAACTATTCGAGGAGGTTAATGCCGTGAATAAATCCATTATGGACAGTGTTTGCAAATTTCTTGCGGAATGCCCGCTCATAGATGAGCAGCTGCCGTTTTACATCGATTACGTCGATGACAAGGACTGCTATTGCGTGAATACCGTGCCAAACACACCGTATCGCAAGGATGTCCTCGGCAACCGCATATACACGGTCACGTTTGAGTTTGCTTACCGCACAGCAATAAGCAATGACACGGAACGTGGAAAGAACGTCGAGTTCCTCGAAGGTTTTTGTCGCTGGATAGACGAGCAGAACGACCGTCGCAGCTTCCCTGCTCTTGCGGATAATCAGTACGGGCAGGATTTGAAAGTTATCGAAAGCGGCTACCTTGACGTTGCGGAAGAGGACAGGATAACGGGCATTTACACAACACAGATACAGTTTATTTACAAAGAAAGGATAAGGTAAAAAACTATGGCTATTAAAGGAACAGGCGCAATCGAGCGCGAACAGAGCATTTTATTTATCGAGATCAACGGCATCTGGTACCCCATCGGCGAGGACAACGAAAGCATGGAGCGCACCCGCAACAACACGGTGACGCAGACAAAGAACGTCCTCGGTACCACAAAGACAAAGGTAACATCGGGTAATCAGATCACCACTGTTTCTCCGTTCCTCATCGCGCGCGATTCCGCGCTCGGCAAGGAGCTGTACGAAATCGACAGGCTCAACAAGCAGCTTGACGATGTAAAGTACAGATTCATGGAAGTATCCCTCTTCGACGAGGTCGCCGACGAAAAGTTTGCAGCTTGGGCACAGTCCGCAAAGATCGACCTCAAGAGCTGGGGCGGCGCTGCGGCTGACGGCGTGACCGCACCCTTTGACATCGTGTGGGAGGGCGAGCGCACATACGGTACATATGACCGCGCGGCAAACACCTTTACGCCCACCGATGGTATCGAGAGTATTACTGTTGTATCGACTGCCGGCACCGGCGCAACGGGCACCTCGCTCTATGTGTCCCCGCAGCTCGGCACAGGTAATCACTACGTCTACAAGGGCGGCGCAAGCGCTCAGACAGTTACTGCAGGACAGGATCTTACATCCTGGACACCTCTTGCGGTCGGCACCAACATCACTGTAACAGGTTCGCCTGCGACGATCACTGTCGCGGAGGTTGACGCAGCCAACAAGGCTGTTAAGGTCGGCAGCGTGACGGCGGTTTACGGCGGTTAAACATAATCATAAAAAACCACCGTGGAATTATTCCACGGTGGTTAAAGTGATTAAAAGCTTCTTTTATTGCTTGAAAAATCAATATAAATGTTATTGACATTCCCATGGAAGTCATTAGTGCTCATCAAATAAACTCGTTCGTTCTCCAATTCATATATAGCTGCACTGATATAGTTCCAAACAGTTCCATCGTCAAGCTCTGAAGTTTCTTGCTTTATTTCTACTTCATCAACACCTAATGCGATGGCGAGATGTGTATTGTAAAGGTCTAAAATGCTGCTTGGCATTCCGCTAGAAAATTTATACTGCTGACTTATTGCTTTCAGTTTATCATCTTCAAATTCAT
>CAVIFG010000049.1:0-10958 GCA_963641955.1 Escherichia coli | reverse complement strand
GTGAAAAATGAACATACGATATATCCACGAACCGACCGATCTGCAATGCGGTCAGGCGGTGCTTGCGATGCTGCTTGGAACCACCGCCGAGCATATCTGCGAATACCTCGGAAATGACCGCGAAACCGACCTTAGCGAAATGAAGCGCGTCCTCACCGAAAACGGAATAAAATTTTCCCCCGAACGCAGGCAGGCGCAGACTGCTTCCGATTTGCCCCGGTGCGCGCTTCTGAGCCTTGAAACTCCGCGCTGCTGGCACTGGTCGCTGTATGCGGACGGAGTTTTCTATGACCCCGAGCATGGCGTGCTGAATGATTTTCCGCAGTCGGCAAGAAAATTTTGCTGGGAGATATTCCTGTAATCACGATCGGCGCAAAACAGGCATTATCGGGTTTGATGACGCGACAATGTCTGTTTTTTTGTGTGAAATTTGTACCGTACAATGTGTTATCTGTGCAGAAAACATCTGTACAAATCATATAAAATGTGGTATAATCAATTTGTAATATATCCATGCGCAGGTGAAAGGAAAAACAATATGAAAATAATGGGCGTAGATTACGGCGACAGCAGAACAGGCCTTGCAATGTGCGACAAAAGCGAGATACTCGCCTCGCCGCTTATGACGATAAACGAAAAGGATTTTGAAAGGTGTATCGCCGCCGTGGCGGAGCAGGCGAAGCTCAACAAGGCGGAGCTTATCGTGGTGGGAAATCCCATCAACATGAACGGCACATACGGCCCGCGCTCCGAAAAATGCACCCTCTTTGCGGACAAGCTGCGTGCGCTGGTGGATGTCGATGTGGTAATGTGGGACGAGCGCTCCTCCACCGTGACCGCGATAGGTTACATGAACGACGTTAACAAGCGCGGCAAGAAGCGCAAGGAAGTCCTCGACGCGGCGGCTGCGGCGATAATACTTGAAAGCTACCTTGCATACAGAAAAAATCATCGCGGTGACGGCAGTGTATAAGGTTTCTTTCACGGGCTACCGCCCATCGAAGCTGGGTTTCGGCGAGGACGACGAACGCTTGACCGCGCTGAAGCAGAAGATATACGATAATATCGAGGTGCTTATATACAGCGGCGCGACGGATTTTTATTCGGGAATGGCGCTTGGGGTGGATATGTGGTGCGCGCAGGCGGTGCTGGAGCTGCGGAAGCTTCGCCCCGAAATAACGCTCACCGCCGTCATTCCCTGCCCCGGGCAGGACGAAAAATGGAGCGCGGCGGACAGGGCGCTGTACCGCGATACCATCGCGCAGTGCAACAACGTTATCTGCGTCAGCAGGGCGTATACCAAGGACTGTATGTTCGAGCGAAACCGCCGTCTGGTGGATATGTGCGACCTGCTGCTTGCCGTTTATGACGGGAAAAGCGGCGGCACGCACTACACCGTGGAGTACGCCGAAAAAAAGGGAAGAAAGGTCATAATCATCGACCCGAACAGTATATAAAAAGGGGACTGCCCGCGCAGTCCCTTGTTTTTATGCGGCTTCCGCCGAATTATCCGTTCGTATCTCGCTGACGGTATACCCCGCTTCCTCAAGGCAGGTGATGATATCCGGCTCCGCATAGAAATGCATCGCGCCGACAAACATGAAAACATTGTTCCCGCTCTCAAGCTGCGATATCACATAATCCGCCATGCCGCGCTGCCGCGCGGTGTACATCGCGTCGTAGTATTCGCGGTAGTATTCCGCGTATTCATCGGGGATGTTTTCGTCCGTCAGCGCCGCGAGGGCTTCTCCGTCGAAGCTTGCCCATGCGTTGTAAAGTCCGCGCATTTGTTCGAGCTGGCTGTCATACCCGCCGCTTACCGCCTGTTCTAACGTGTAAATTTGCAGCGGCATAGGCTCTGAAGCAGATACGCCGTACTGCTGCGCGGCGGATTCGATTTCGTAGATCGGCTTGCCGAGTTTTTTCGCATAGTTCAGCATTACCGTTTCCGTGCCGTAATTGCCGCTGTATCCGCAGTCGTCCGCAATTTTGTTGGAAAGCACCATGCTCCACATAACGGGCAGGTAGCTGTCATATGCGGGGGAGTAGATACCTAAGTCCTTGAAAAATCCGCGTATGCTTTCGTATTCATCCCCCATAAGGTCGGCGGCGGTGGTGCCCTCGGGGCAGAGCAGCAGCTTCATCGCGTCGGTGAGCTGCTCGGCGTCGTTGGATAACGCAACGGTGTCCAGCTCGCAGGCAACGGTATCGCTGCTTCTGAGCGCTTCAAATATTTCGTCGGGATAGACCGCGCTGCTTTCTCCCGCGTGCATTGAGCCGAGCATATAAACGTGCCCGCCTGTTTCCGGGTCGGATACCTCAAAGAAAGGCGGATGCACCTCCTCGGGCTGATTTGCGGAGCACCCGCCCAGCAGCATCGAGAAGCACAGCAGCGCGGCGGGGAGTATCTTTCTTGCCATCTTACACGAGCCTTCCGCTTATCTCAAAGGTAGGGCCTTTCTGCCACAGAAATGCCGAAAGGATTATTTCAAATCCCTCGCCGGGGCCGCAGAGGAAGTCCGCGGGGCGCCCCTTGGGCAGACCGTAGCCCGCCAGCAGGTTGGTGATCACTCCCGCGTGAGTAATGCACGCGGCGCGCTGTATGTCGTTTCTCATCATATCGCTGAAAATAACGTCCAGCCCCTCAATGCACCTCAGCGTGAAATCGCCGAATTTCTCGCCCTGCGGGGGGCAGGCGTCCGCGCCGCCGCGCAGCCACTGTGTATATTCGGGCAGGTCCTGAAGCTGCTGACGGGTCTTGTTTTCGAACTCGCCGAAGTTCATTTCTTCGATTTCGTCGATTATCATAAGCTTCTGCTCGGGGTAGATTATTTCCGCGGTTTCAAGGCAGCGGGCGAGGGGAGAGGAGTACACCTTTCCTACCTCGGGATATACTTCCTGACTTACAAGGTCGCGAATCGTCTGCGCGCCCGAGGGGCAGAGGGAAAGGTCGGTCTGGCCGATATATTTCCCGTCAAGATTGCCCTGCGTAAGCCCGTGTCTGATGAGATAAAGATAGTAATTTTTCATTTTTGCCTCCGTTTTATAAAGAAATCGCCCGAATTATGAATAATATCCTACATCGGGGCTGATTTTTTGGTAATTATGCCGCTTTACAAATCGACATAATAAAGATATAATATACTATATGACATTATAAAAACCAAGGGGTAATTCTGCGCTTTTTTCGCGGTATCTCCCCCAATAGATAAATAAAAATCGGTACAGGAGAAAATATATGAACAAAGATTTTCCCCGCGTTATGACGCTCCTGCGAAACGAGCGCGGACTGAAGCAGAAAGACGCCGCGGAGCAGTTAGGGATAACGCAGGCGCTGCTTTCTCACTACGAAAACGGCAAGCGCGAGTGCGGTCTGGACTTCCTCGTCCATGCGGCGAACTTTTACGGCGTTTCCGTTGATTATCTTCTCGGCAGGACAAGCTCCACCAGCGGCACGGTAGTTGCCGAGCAGGAGCTGCCCGAAAACTCCGTTTCGGAGAAGTACGAGGGCAACCCCGCGGGCGCGGGCACATTCTTTAAGAAAAAGGTGCTCACAAACGCGCTGGATGTTGTGTTCTCGCTGCTGATAAAGACACGCAACGGCGAGCTTGCGAAGTCCGTGTGCTCCTACCTCACCACCGCGGTCTACCGCGCATACCGCATGGTATACAGCGCGGGCGGCTCGAATGATGAAAAGAGCTTCGCGGTGCCCGCAGAGGATGTTTCGGGGGTTGTTTCCGCTTCGCTTTCGCTGGATGATATCAAGGCGCGCAATGCTGCAAGTGGCGGCACCGCCGATGAAAAGATAACCACCGTGCGCATCGAGCAGGAATATCCCAAGCAGTCCGCGGCGCTGTTTTCGGTGGTAACGACGTCGGAAAAGAACCTCGAAAAGCTCAGCGGCTGATACTTACAAAGTCATATTTAAGGGACGGTTTTGCGCCGCCCCTTTTATTTTTTATTCGTCCGCAAGCCCCATGTCCATGATGAAGCGGTCGCGGTTGCGCCAGTCCTCCTTGACCTTTACGAAGCACTGGAGGTTGACCTTTGTGCCGAGAAGCTCCTCGATATCCTTGCGGGCGAGGGTGCCTATCTGCTTCAGGCGCTCGCCGCCCTTGCCGATTATCATGCCCTTGTGCGACTCGCGCTCGCAGATTATCACCGCGCCGATGTCGATTATCTCTTCGTCGCCTTTCATGCGGCTCTTGAAGCTTTCTATCTCGACGGCGGTGCCGTGGGGAATTTCCTCGTTCATCGTCCAGAGAATCTTCTCTCTGATTATCTCGGAGCACATGAAGCGCTCGGTGCGGTCGGTGGCGATGTCGTCGGGGAAGAAGTGCTCGCCCTCGACGGCGTATTTCTCCAGCATATCCAGCAGGCCGCTTGTGTTTATGCGGTTCTTGACGCTTACGGGGATTACCTCCGCGAAGTCATACAGCGCGGAATACTGCGAGATTATCGGCAGTATGTCCGATTTGTCTTTCAGCAGGTCTATCTTGTTCAGCAGGAGGATAACATCCGTGCCGTGCTGCGCGAAGGAGCGGATAAGCTGCTCTTCCACGGGGGAAATTTTCTTTGTTACATCCGCCATAAGGATGGCGCAGTCGACGTCGTCCACGCTTGTCCTGATGGACTTTACCATATGCTCAGAAAGCTTTGTGCGCGCCTTGTGCATACCCGGGGTGTCGATGAATACGAACTGGGTGTCGCCCTTGGTAAGCACGCCGTTGATTCGGTTTCGGGTGGTCTGCGGCTTTTCGCTGACGATGGAAACCTTTTCGCCAACGAGCAGGTTGGTCAGCGAGGACTTGCCCGCGTTGGGGCGTCCCGTTATTGCAATAAATGCGTTCTTTGTCATTTTATTTCTTCCTTGTTCTTGCTTTTGTATTCCAGTCGGAATTCCTCAAAAATCACCGTTGTATCCCACGAAAATTCATACCCAAGTGCCGCGGCTTCCTCGGCAAATCTGCGGGAGCGCTCGCTCTGCCATTCCTCGGCGGAAGCAAAGCCGCCGTCCTTTGCGGCAAGCTCGGGGGTGACATCCTTGAAAGAGGTATACTTTATGGATGTGGTCTTGATAACGCAGCGGGGAATACCGTCCTCGTCGGTTATGATGGTGTAATTTCCGCGTTTCGGGAGCGCCGCGTTTTCCCCCTCAAGTCCCGCGGGATTTATTGATATCGCGCGCTTTTTCCCTCGGGTAACAAGCCGCAGATCATCTGCGCCGAGTTTTATTATCCTGTTTATCTCGGTGCTGTCGGGAAGCTGCTTCGCCGCAAGGAATTCCGCGCGGAATTCCTCAATACGGCGCTCAATGTATTTTCTGTACATATCGGGGCGCTTTTTTGCGGTGACTTTAAGCGCCGCGCTGTTCTGCCATTCTGTTATTACCTTGTGGTCGCCGGTCAGCAGCTTTTCGGGGACGGAGCGGCCGCGCCATACATCCGGTCTGGTGTACTGCGGATATTCCAGCAGGCCGTTGTAGTGGCTTTCTATGCTGTATGCGTCCTCATTCGGGAGCACGCCTTTCTGTAACCTAGCCACCGCGTCCGCAACTATCAGCGCGGGAAGCTCTCCCCCCGTGAGGACGTAATCCCCGATGGAAAGTTCCTCGGCGCCAAGCTCGTCCAGCACGCGCTGGTCGATACCCTCGTAGTGCCCGCAGAGCAGTATAAGCCCATCCTCCGCGGCAAGCTCCCGCACCTTTTCCTGCGTCAGCACAGGCCCCTGCGGGGACATATAGATTATCCTCGGGCGGGAGCGGTGCTGCGCGATTATGTCGCTTACGCAGTCGTAGACGGGCTGCGCCTGCATCACCATACCAGTGCCGCCGCCGTAGGGCTTGTCGTCCACGCGGCGGTGCTTGTTTTCGGTGTATTTTCGTATGTCGTGGGTGTATATTTCAATGAAGCCGTTTTTTATGCCCCTGCCGATTATGCTTTCGCCGAGCACGCTGTCGCACATTCCTGTGAACAGCGTCGCGATGTCAATCCTCATCGCCGTTCTCCGCGTCTTCAAACAGCCCCTTGAGCGGCCTTATAAGCATTTTTCCGCCCTCGATGTCCGTTTCGATAACGACCTCATCTATGCAGGGGAACATGAGCTCCGAGCCGTCGGGCTGGCGCATGGAATAAACATCGCTGGCGCCGTTCTGATATACGTCGGTTATCTTTCCGTACACCTTTCCCGTGTCGACATCGATCACCTCAAGCCCGATTATATCCTGTATAAAATACAGACCCTCTTCAAGCTCGGCGTCGTTTCTGTCGAGATAGAGAAGCTTGCCGATGTACGGCTGCGCCTTTTCGATGGTGTCTATGCCCTCGAACTTCATAACGACGATGTTTTTGTGGGGGTATGCGCGGGTGACGGTGAGGGGAGTTTTTCCCTTGTCAAGGTACAGCGTTTCGAAGTCGCAGAGCACCTCGGGGGCGTCGCAGTAATACTGGCAGCGCACCTCGCCGCGTATGCCCTGAACAGCGACGATCTTTCCTATTTCGAGAAATTGTTTCATATCAATTATCCTTCTGCGGCGTTGATTTGCCGCCTTTTTTATTCAGAAACAGCTTTATCGCGTTTACGCAGGTCTTGAAGTTTATCGCAACGATCAGAATGAAAACAACGCAGTTTATAACATTCTGAAGCAGCCCGTATTCAAGGAACATAACCGACGCGGACATTATCGCGATAAGGATGAGGTTCACGATTATCTTGACCCAGTAGACCTTCATGTAAAGGTATTTTTTCGTATCTATTATGCGGAAAACGAACACGATGACATAGCTTGCGAGGGTGGCTATCGCGGCGCCGATTATTCCTATAAGATTGATCAGCAGGAGGTTCAGCAGCACATTCGCAACGGCGCCGATTATGGAACTTGTCATGGCGTGGCTGGTTTTCTGGCTGGCTTCGTATATTGAACTCAGGAAGTTGTTGAAGCTCTGGAATATTACCGCGCAGAGCAGCACGGGGACATAGAAATACGCCGACTGGAAGTCGTCGCTGCCGAAAAACGGCATTATCATCGGTCTTAGTATGAGCATTATCCCCGCCGAGGCGATGAACATTACCGTCTGCATCATGCTGAAAATATTCGTGTAGAAATTCGATATCGCGCGGGAGTTTCGCTCGGTTATCGCCGACATATGCCATGCCTGCGAGAATATCCCGACCACTATCGCCGCAAGGTTCGGGAATTTGTACGCGAAGGAGTAGATACCATTCGCGCTGCTGCCGAGGAATGCGGTTATCATGAAAGTATCGGAAACGTTGATTATCCACCACATGACCGCCGTGGGCATAAGGGGAATACTGTAGCGTATCATGCTGCGGCGGAGGGTTTTGTCGTTTCCGAACGGGCGGTACTGCTTGTAAAGCTTCGCGGTGAAAGTAAGGAAGATTATCGAGGCGAAATCACCCAGCGACACCGACATTACATAACCCAGCACCCCGAGCTTGAACACTCCGAGGAACAGCAGGTTATACAGCACCGTCATTACGGTGGTGAAAATGCCGTCAATCGCAAACAGCTTGACCCTGCCGCTGGCGCGGACATAAATGCCGCAAATGCCCTTTATGCTTCCCGTGCAGACATAGACGAATATCATCCATTCGTAGCCTTTAAGCACGGGGATAAAGCCTATCAGCGGCACCGCCGCCGCGAATATCACAAGGCCGCATATCGCAACATCAATGCCTATCGAAAATACCATCGGCCTGTTGTTGCTCTTGTCGAGGGCATAACGAAGCACGCCCTCGCTGATGGAAAGCGTTACGACAGATATAAGCAGGAAGGACGCGTTGATGATGTTGTTTACATCGCCGTAGCCCTCTGTTCCGAGCACGCTTGTGTAGAAGCGGAGCATTACATACACAAGCAGCTTGGAGCTGAACTGACCTATCGCCAGAACAATGGTGTTGTTCGCCAGAGTCTGATATTTGTTCATTAATGAATTATGTCCTTTGCAGTGATATTACGAAAGTCTGAGGTCGCTGAAGAATTCCGTCAGCACTGCGCCGCAGCGGTCCTGCAAGACCCTGCTGCGCACGAACGGTATATGCGTGAATTTTTCATCGAACAGCGTCACCACCGAGGCGCAGGCGCCGTTCTTGTCGTCGAATGCGCCGTAAACAAGGCGCTTCAGCCGCGAGTTCATGACCGCCCCCGCGCACATCGGGCAGGGCTCAAGCGTGACGTACAATGTGCAGTCTGTCAGCCGCCACGAGCCGAGGTGCTTCGCCGCTTGTTCTATCGCGATGATTTCCGCGTGGGCTGTGGGGGAGTTGCTGTGCTCGCGGAGATTGTAGCCCTCGCCGATGATGTTTCCGTCGCGGTCGATAACTATTGCACCAACGGGGATCTCGCCCATTGCTCCCGCCTTTTCGGCGAGGGCGAGGGCTTTTTCCATGTATTCCTCGTCCAGCGTCATATCTTTTTCAGCGCCTGTATGCCGAATGTTATCAGCATCCACGCGAGGTTATACAGCAGCACATAGAAGCAGTTGAACATCGAATAGTTCATGAACACCGCGAATATCACCGCCAGCAGGAAGCCCAGCAGTATTCCCGCGGTCTGCATTATGCAGCCGAAAGAAATTTTCTGTTTCAGGTTCTTTGCGCCGTTGATCGCCTCGGCGAAAGCAGAGAATGTTCCGTTACAGCATACTGCGGCGCTGCCCTGCGGAATGAACTTTGTGTGCTCGGTGAACTGCTCGTGCATTTCGTACGGGAGCACGCGTATCATCTCCGCGTCGACATCGAACAGCTCGGATATCGCGGAGGGGGTTATCATGCCGTCCACCGTCTTTATGATAAGGCTTACGCCGTGGCGGGCAAGCTTCTGAACGCTGTGCTTTACCTGCCTGTTTGCGGTGAGTTCAACGAAGAACAGCAGGCACACTTCGCCGCCGACGGCAAGGTAGATAACTTCGTTGCCGTCCTTGTTTGCAGCCTGTTCTTTCTTCATGTCGGGCACGATTATCTGGTGGGACTTCATGTGCTCGCGGTTGCCGAGGAGAACCCTGCGGCGGTCTATCCAGCCCATAACGCCGAGGTTGTTCTCGTAAACACAGCCGCTTACGGGCTTGAGAAGCTCACTCTTGTTGTTGAGCATACTGAAAAACGACTCGGAGAGCACGCTGCCCGTTGCGGAAGCAAGGCTTGCGGCGTAGATTATCGCGTCGTCTATCGGCACCTTTACGGAGTTGCCGGTGTGGTGCTTGTTGTAGTTCCAGATGTTCTTTATCTTTACGGAGGCTGCGGGGAAAAGCGTATCCGCTTCGACCAGCATCGCGTTGGTTTCGCTGAAGGATTCCGCGGCGCTGTATCCGAGGATAGCGGCGTTCCTTGCGGTGAGCTTTCTAGAAGCGGAAAGCATGGGCAGGGTGACTATCATCGAGCCGGAGAATGCCGCGCCCGTCGCGAATACGGCGGTCGCCGTGGTGCACGCCCACGAAACGTTGTTCATAACGAACTGGCTGTCGCCCATGAAGAATGCGATAAGTCCCGCGGCAATTGCGGCGATTATCGTTACAGGGGTGATGACGCGGGAAATGCGGTCGGAAGCGTCCTCGCAGTAGGTGGAGATGATGAAATCGGTGAGCATCTCGGTCTTTCTCATGGAAGCCGCAACGGGCATACCCGATACGGCGCCCTTTGCGAGCTGCTCCGCGCCCTCCTCGTCGCTGCGCTGGATGGTGTACTTCGCGGTGTCGCCGGAAACGAACGCGAAATTGCGCTGAGCCGCCTTAACGGTGCAGAGCTTGGAAACGGTGTTGAAGCACAGCGCCGCAAGGGAAACGAGAAGATAAACGTGTGAGCGGCCGCGCTGGATGTATTCTTCAAGGGAAAGATAGGGGATAAGCGCCGCGATGGACGTTACATGAGCCAGCGCACAGAGCGTATCCGCGTCGGGGCGGAGCTTTATCAGCCGCGCAAATCCGTTGGAAATAACGCTGGAGCAAGCCGCGAAGCTCAAAATTCCTATCGTAAGGTATGCGTAAAGGTAATAATCGGGGTTGGAGCGCTTGCTGATAAGGTCGCTGACCGCACCGAGCTCCCAGTTGAACTGATTTACCAGTGCGATGAAAAGCGCCGCGCAGAACAGCAGCCCGAGAATAACAAGCCTGCTTACAAGCCCCTTTGAAGCGCGGCCGAGGCGGTCGCGGATAACGTTTTCGTCGTCGAGGTCGATCTCTTCTTCCTCTTCCTCGTCGTCGTAATCCTCCTCTTTCTCTTCTTCGCTCTCGCTGACGTCCTGCTCGATGTCCTCGAGAATAAAGTTGGAGATCTTGCGCTTTTTCTTCTGCGCGAGTTCGTCCGCCGCCTTTACTGCGTCAACGGCGTCCTGCTCCTCCTCGGAGAGAGCGGAGGTGTCTATGAAGCGGCTGTCGCTGATGTTAAGCTTGACATCCGACTTCTGCTTTTCGAGGTCCGTAAGGGTAACGGTGGGCTCGGGGTTTTCCTCCTGCTGCTTTTTGACCTGCTTGTTGAGGGCGTCCACGAGGGATTCCTCCGCCTGCCTGCCCGCGGCGGATCTGCGCGGTCTTGCGGCGGGGTCAAACAGCACCGCGTCTGCGCGGCTTCCGGCGTTAACATCGGATTTCTTGCGGGATGTCACGGGGGAGTATTCCTTAACGCGCTCCTCGCCGTTTGCCATGCGCTTGAGGTCGTTGCCCGCAACTGCGAGGGTATCGCCTGCGTCCTGCACGGGGGTATTGCGAAGCTCCTCCGCCGCCTTTGCGCGGGAATCCATCGGGTTGAGGGAATCCAGCATTTCATCGGGGGTCTCCGCCTCGCTGTCCGCCTTGAGCAGGGCGCGGTTTATCTCCTCGATGCGCTTCTGCTTGCGGAGCTGCATGGTTTCGGTGGTGACAAGATCGCTTTTCGTATGGAAAATTATATCGTCGTCGCCGGATACCGCGGGCTTTACAAATGGCTTGACGTGCTCGCTTTCGGGC
>CAVIFG010000048.1:0-10997 GCA_963641955.1 Escherichia coli | reverse complement strand
GGAGCGCCCCGACGCGCTGCTGCCCAACCTCGGTGGTCAGTCGGGTCTTAACCTCTGCTCCGAGCTTTCCGAGGCAGGTGTTCTCGAGAAATATAACGTGCAGGTCATCGGTGTTCAGGTAGACGCCATCGAGCGCGGCGAGGACCGTATCGAATTCAAGCACACCATGGAAAAGCTTGGCATCTCAATGCCGAGGAGCGAGGTCGCTTACACCGTCGAAGAAGCGCTTGCCATCGCCGACAAGCTGAAGTACCCCGTTGTTCTCCGTCCCGCATACACCATGGGCGGCGCAGGCGGCGGCCTTGTTTATAATGTTGATGAACTCAAGACGGTATGCGCCCGCGGCTTGCAGGCTTCGCTGGTAGGTCAGGTGCTGGTCGAGGAATCCATCAGCGGCTGGGAAGAACTTGAGCTTGAAGTAGTCCGCGACGCAAAGGACAATGTTATCACAGTATGCTTCATCGAGAACATCGACCCCATCGGCGTGCACACCGGCGACAGCTTCTGCTCCGCCCCCATGCTCACGATCTCCGAGGATGTTCAGAAGAAGCTTCAGGAATATTCCTACAGCATAGTAAGAGCCATCGAGGTTATCGGCGGCTGCAACTGCCAGTTTGCGCATGACCCCGTTACAGGCAGAATAGTTGTTATTGAAATAAACCCGAGAACATCCCGTTCCTCCGCGCTTGCTTCCAAGGCGACGGGCTTCCCCATCGCGCTGGTTTCTGCAATGCTCGCCTGCGGTCTTACCCTCGACGAGATACCCTGCGGCAAGTACGGCACGCTGGATAAGTATGTTCCCGACGGAGATTATGTTGTTATCAAGTTCGCGCGCTGGGCTTTCGAGAAGTTCAAGGGTGCGGAGGACAAGCTCGGCACGCAGATGAAGGCAGTCGGCGAGGTAATGTCCATCGGCAAGACCTACAAGGAAGCGTTCCAGAAGGCAATACGCTCCCTCGAAACCGGCAGATACGGTCTTGGTTACGCAAAGAATTTCCACGACCTCAGCAAGGAAGAGTTGCTCGCAAAGCTTACTTACCCCACCAGCGAGCGCCAGTTCATCATATACGAAGCACTGCGCAAGGGCGCTTCCATCGACGAGATATACAACCTCACCAAGATAAAGCACTGGTTCTTACAGCAGATGAAGGAGCTTGTCGAGGAAGAGGAGAAGCTTGCGGCAAACAAGGGCGCTGTACCCGCGGAGGATGTTCTTCGTCAGGCAAAGCAGGACGGTTTCAGCGACAGATATCTTGCAAAGATACTTGACGTAAGCGAGGACGATATCCGCGCGAAGCGTTATGAATACGGCATCAAGGAAGCGTGGGAGGGCGTTCATGTAAGCGGCACCACTGATTCCGCATACTACTATTCCAGCTACAACATCGCCAAGGACGAAAGCCCCGTATCCACCGCAAAACCGAAGATAATGATACTCGGCGGCGGCCCCAACAGAATCGGTCAGGGCATCGAGTTCGACTACTGCTGCGTTCATGCGGCGCTGGCGCTGAAGAAGCTCGGTTTCGAGAGCATTATCGTAAATTGCAACCCCGAAACCGTTTCCACCGACTACGATACATCCGACAAGCTGTATTTCGAGCCGCTGACCCTCGAGGATGTTCTTGCTATTTATGAAAAGGAAAAGCCCGTCGGCGTTATTGCACAGTTCGGCGGTCAGACGCCCCTCAACCTTGCGGCGGCACTCAAGAAGAACGGCGTAAATATCCTCGGCACATCTCCTGAAACCATCGACCTTGCGGAGGATCGCGACCATTTCCGTGCAATGATGGACAAGCTCGGCATTCCCATGCCCGAGAGCGGAATGGCAGTAACGGTAGACGACGCGCTCGCCATCGCGAACAGAATAGGCTACCCCGTTATGGTTCGCCCGTCCTACGTCCTCGGCGGAAGAGGCATGGAGATAGTTCACGATGACGAAATGATGAAGGTTTATATGTCCGCCGCGGTAGGTGTTACCCCCGACAGACCTATCCTTATCGACCGTTTCCTCAACCATGCGACTGAGTGCGAGGCTGACGCCATCTCCGACGGAAAGCACTGCTTCGTTCCCGCAGTTATGGAGCATATCGAACTTGCGGGCATCCACAGCGGCGACTCCGCGTGCATTCTCCCCGCGAAGAACCTTTCCGAAAAGCACATCGCTACCATCAAGGATTATACAAGACGCATCGCAGTTGAAATGGGCGTTTGCGGCCTGATGAATATGCAGTATGCCATCGAGGGCGACACCGTGTTCGTGCTCGAGGCAAATCCCCGCGCGAGCCGTACAGTTCCGCTGGTATCCAAGGTCTGCAGCATAAACATGGTGCAGATAGCTACCGACATCATGACCGCTCCGCTGACCGGCAGACCCTCTCCCGTGCCCGAGCTGCACGACAAGGTGATCAACCATTACGGCGTAAAGGAAGCGGTATTCCCGTTCAATATGTTCCAGGAAGTCGACCCCGTACTCGGCCCCGAGATGCGCTCCACCGGCGAGGTGCTCGGACTTTCCGAAAGCTTCGGCGAGGCGTATTACAAGGCACAGGAAGCAACCAAGATAAAGCTTCCTCTGGAGGGTACGGTGCTCATTTCCGTATGCGACAGGGATAAGATCGAACTTCTCGGCATTGCAAAGGCGTTCTCCGACCTCGGCTTCAATATCCTCGCAACAGGCAGGACATTCGAGCTTATCAAGGATGCAGGTATCCCCGCAGAGCGCGTGAACAAGCTTTACGAGGGCAGACCCAACATCACCGATAAGATCGCGAACGGCGAAATTCAGCTCATCATCAACACCCCCGCAGGAAAGACCAGTGCAAACGACGACAGCTACATCAGAAAGGCTGCCATCAAGCACAGAATTCCTTATATCACAACAATGGCTGCCGCAAAGGCAAGCGCAGAGGGCATAAAGGCACTCAAGCACAATACTCACCTCGGCGTAAGACCTCTCCAGTCGTTCCACGCGGATATCAAGTAAATAAAAATGTGCCCGTATGTGTTTGCATACGGGCATTTTTTGAGTTATCGTTTTTGCGCAGAGAAATAAAATCGCCCGTATGTAGTTCCATACGGGCGGTTATTTATATAAACGCTAATTTAAACGGTCGCTTTTTCTTTTTCAGCTACTCCGAAGCGCAGCGCCATCTTTTTGTAGCAGTAGAAGAATATCGGAATAAGGAAGCAATCCGCGAGTATCCATGCTGATGGGTTCGCGAAGCATATCGCGTTATAACCGAGCATCGGAGCGATAACCAGCGCGACAAATCCACGCGCAGCCATCTCGAACACTCCCGCGAAAATTGCCACCTGCGAAAATCCCATGCCCTGAATAAGAAATCTTACGATATTAACGAACGCGAGCGGGATGTAAAACGCACCGTTTACAAGCAGGAACTGCTGCGACAGCGAAAGGATGTTCTCAATGCTGCCGCCGTCGGTGTCGTTGATGAAAAGCTTCGATATCGACGTGCCGAAGAACAGGATGATAAAGAAGCCTATTATCGCGTAGCCGACGCCCAGCATGGAGCAGTCGAACAGGCCGCGCTTAACGCGCTTGACCTCCCCGGCGCCGATGTTCTGACCGCCGTAGGTCGCCATGGTGCTTCCCATAGCGTCAAAGGGGCAGCACAGAAGCTGGCTTACCTTGCTTCCCGCAGTTACCGCCGCAACATAGGTGGAGCCAAGGCCGTTCACGGCTGTCTGAATAAGTATCGAGCCGATGGCGGTGATGGAATACTGTAATCCCATCGGAAGCCCTATGGCGCACAGCCTGCCGACGTAGTATTTGTCCAGCGGCAGTTCTTCTTTTTTAAGACGGAGTATTTCAAACCGCTTTATCATATATATAAGGCAGAGGACGCCCGAAACGAGCTGCGAAATGACCGTTGCCCAAGCCGCGCCGGAAACTCCCATTTTAAGAACGACGATCATGAAAAGGTCAAGACCGACGTTCAGCAGGCTGGAGAGTATGAGGAAGAAAACAGGCGTTTTCGAGTCGCCGACGGAGCGGATTATGCCCGAAAGGATATTGTACAGGAACGTTACGGGAATGCCGAGGAATATTACGAAAATGTAGTCGAACGCTTCCTGAAAGCAGTCGGACGGGGTGTCCATCCATGTGAGGATGTTCGTGCAGAGCAGGCAGGTGAGCGTTGTTATCACCACCGCGAATGCAATTGAGAGCCACATCGTGTTCGCAACGTATCTTCTCATCGCGCTGAGGTCTTTTGAGCCGAACATCTGCGCGACGGGTATCGCGAAGCCTGCGCAGACGCCCTGAACAAAACCCAGCACAAGGAAGTTTATCGAGCCTGTGGAGCCTACCCCCGCAAGGGCGGTTATGCCGAGGTACTGCCCGACGATGGCAGTGTCGACCATGTTATAAAGCTGCTGGAACAGCATTCCGAGCAGCAGCGGCAGCATAAAGCCGAGTATAAGTTTCATGGGAGAACCTACGGTGAGGTCTTTTGTCGCACTTTTCGCCATGTCGTTTTCCTTTCTGCCCGGGGCGGGCACATCAATTTATCGAAAGGCTTTCGCCTTTGTTTCTGTATTCGTTTTCATGTTTCGAGCCAAAAGTAATTATACAGTAAGCCGAGCTATATTGCAAGTGGTGAAATGCCCAATTATTTTATCTGCAGCAGGTTTTTTATTTAGAGTTTTGCACAATTATACCGCGCGATTTTTGGTGTATTTTCACATTCGGTATCAATGCTGAAAAATAACAAAACTTTCCAAAATCTATTGACAGGATGGGCAATTTAGTTTATAATAAAATGTGAATACTGTGGAGCAGATCCGCTGTATATCAAACGTTCGGGACGGGAATTGTGGCTCACTCGTTCCGCCGATACGGAGGTACAACAATGTCAGATTACATCAGACGGCTCCCCGTTTATCTGCTGCTGGATTGCAGCGGCTCCATGGCGGGCGAACCCATCGAGGCAGTAAAGCAGGGCATAAAAACTCTTATTTCGGAGCTTAAGGGCGATCCGCAGGCTCTCGAAACCGCTTTCCTCTCCATAATCACCTTCGACAGCTCGGCAAGGCAGATAAGCCCGCTGACAGAGCTGATGCTCTTTAAAGAGCCGCAGATAACCGCAGGCGGCGCAACGGCGCTGGGCGGTGCACTGAAGGTGCTCGCAGACTGCGTTAAAAGCGAGGTAAGAACTTCCACCGCAACACAGAAGGGCGACTGGAAGCCCCTTGTATTCCTCATGACCGACGGCGCCCCCACCGATAATCTTGATGAGGGCATCGAAGCCATCCGGCAGGTGTCCACGGGCAACATAATCGCCTGTGGCGCGGGCGCGAACGCAAACGCGAATACTCTCAAGAAAATAACCAACAATGTCCTTATGATGAACAATCTTACTGCAGGCGACATGGCGCAGTTCTTTGCATGGGTGTCCAGCTCCATCAAGGCTTCCTCGAAGAGCATCGACGCAAAGCCCGGCGAAGCAGTGCAGCTTCCTCCGCCTCCGCAGGGATTTGTTATTGTACCGTAATAAATACAAACGGCTCTGCCGTTTCGGTGAAATATAATGATAAGAGATGATTTTACCCCGGAGGAAAACGGGGCAGTTATCCCCGAGATATCCTCAGAAATTTCGGATGTCATAGAGGAAACGGAGCACAGTTCTGTCCCGATGATACCCGAGCTTCCCGCAGAGCCTGCCGCACAGGCAGAAAGGCTCTCCGACCGCGAGGTTATGGAGCACACCGCGTCCGTCTGGCGCTATCAGTCGATAAACGACGACGGCACCGAGCAGCACGATGAATTCCACGAAAAGCATTCATCCTCCCGCACCGCCGAGGTCATCGGCGCGAGGGTGCGCGGAAAAAAGCATAAGCACGAGGGCACCAACTGCGACGATTATTTTGAAACCGCCGTGACCGACGACTTTACGATATGTGTGGTATGCGACGGCGCGGGGTCAAAGCCGCTTTCAAGGATAGGCGCGCGGGTGTCCTGCGAGGAAGCCTGCGGCTATATGAAGCGGGAGCTTTCCTCCTGCTTTGCGGAGGAGGGTTTCAGTAGCTCACTCTGCGCGGAGATGAGCAGCGACGATTTTATGATGGGCGCGGGGCGCGTTGCGGCGCTTGTGCAGGAATCCGCGCGAAAGGCGCTCGCTGCGGTCGAAAGGGAATACGAAGCGCTCAAAGATAACGAGCTGTATTCCAAGGCGCTCGGGCGGGAACCCGTTGCGTCAGACCTTTCTGCGACATTCCTCGCGGCGGTGGTGATCCCGCTGACGATAGGCGGGGAGCGGCAGGCGCTGATGGCAAGCGTGCAGATAGGCGACGGATGCATCTGCGCCATAGACAGCAAAAAGGACGCCGATCACTGTCTGCGGCTTATGGGCGCGGCGGACAGCGGCGCGTACTCCGGCGAAACTGACTTCCTTTCCGAAAGGAACACCCGCGCGGAGGTCATCGGAGGGAAAACCCGCGTCAGCAGGGGAACATCGGATACGATACTGCTGATGACGGACGGCGTTGCGGACGATTATTTCCCCGCGCAGCCGATGATGAAGCGGCTTTATCTTGATCTGTGCCTGAACGGCATTCTTCCTATGGAGGGCGATTATTCCTCCGCGGAGGATCCTGCGCCGATAAGATACCGCTCCGTATCCCTCAGCCAGCAGAGCGTTGCGCTGCAATATGCAAAGCAGCTTATGCCCGACGGCTCCGAGGAGGCGGCAAACGCGCTCTGGAACAAACGCGACGCGCTTAAATGCCACTCGCTGGAAGCGTTCCGCATGAACATAGGCGATACCCCCGAGGAGCGCCTGCGGGTATGGCTGGATAATTACAACGAGCGCGGCAGCTTTGACGACAGGACGCTTGCCGCAGTGAAGCTGACATAACTTACATCTGAAAGGCTATAATAATGAACAGCGGCGATATAATGACCGCCGTGCTTGAAAACGGCAAAACGCTCGAATATGTATTCGACGTGAACGCTCCCCGCGGCGGGATGAAGCACACGTTTTTCACCCCCGACAGGAAATACGCGGTGCAGTTTTTCAACAACCCGTCCGACGCGCATAACCCACGTATGCAGGATCGTATTCGCTCCATCGTGGGGATATACAATCCCACGATATCCGAGGAGAACGGCGGCGCGCTCGGAAATACGGAAAAGACCGCGGAATATTTCCGCAGCCGCTTCTGCTGGCCGGTGGCGATAGTAAAAAGTCCCGAGTTCGGCATAGTCTGCCCGACCTACCCGGAGAGATTTTTCTTCGGGGCGGACGCTTCGGCGGTGCTTTCGTTGAAAGGCAAGGACAAGAAAAGCAACTGGTTCACGGGGCGGAACAGAAGATTTCTCGCGCCTGCGGAGCTGGGTGATTTTCGGACGATGCTCACGGCGGCGATAGGACTATCACGGACGGTAAGGCGGATGCATCAGGCGGGGCTTGCGCATTCAGATCTGTCCTGCAACAATGTCCTTATCGACCCGAAAAGCGGCTCGGCGGTGGTTATCGACATCGACTCGCTGGTCGTGCCGAACAAATACGCCCCCGAGGTGGTCGGCACCCGCGGGTATATTGCTCCCGAGGTGCTCGCAACGATGGAATACGACGCGGATGACGGCAGACGATGCCTGCCCTGCGTCCAGACCGATCTCCACGCGCTGCCCGTATTGATATATGAGTATCTGTTCCTGCGGCATCCGCTGGTCGGGCCGAAGATATACAGCGCCGAAAGCGCCGAGCAGGATGATTTCCTTGCGATGGGGCCGATGGCAACGTTTATCGAAGATCCGAACGATACATCAAACCGACCTCCTGATCTGGAGGTAACGATAAATTCCCTGTCAAGGGGACTTGAAAGGCTCTTCCTCCGCGCCTTTGCGGACGGTCTGCATAACCCTGCGGAGCGCCCCACGGCGATGGAGTGGGAAACCGAGCTTCTGCGCGCATGGGACAGGCTTATACCCTGCAAGAACCCGAACTGCCGCGCGAAGTGGTTTATATTAAGGGACGAGAGCAGTCCCGTCTGCCCCTATTGCAAGACAAAGGTTACGGACAAGATCATCCGCCTTGGCTTCAAGAGCGAGATGAGGGGCAAAAAGGGCGTGTTCAGAGAAAAAGGCGAGCTTATCGCATTCGACCGAAAGCCGCTTTTCGACTGGCACCTCTTTTCAAACGTCCATAACGACGAAAAGGCAAGCACCGATATGCGGGCGTACATCGTCATGTATAACGGAATGTGGCTGCTTGTCAACAACGGAGCGGAGGGAATGACCTCTCCGTCGGGACGGCTGGTTCCGAAAGGAAGCGCCGTCGAACTGAAAGACGGAGCGGTGTTCCGCATGACAGACCGCGAAAACGGGCTGATATGCGAGGTATCCGTGACGTAAAGACTTACCTACGAAAGGAAGTTGGAGAATTTACATGAAGAATTTTGGTTTAACAGACAAGGAAGCCGCCGAGAGCAAGGCAAAATACGGCGACAACTCCATGACCGAACAGGCGTCCGAAAGCTTTTGGGATAAGCTCAAGGGCAACCTCGGCGACCCGATGATAAAGATACTCATCGTGGCGCTGCTTATCAACGTCGTTCTCGCGGTGTTGGGCATTGCGGGGGTTATCAAGGAGGGCGCGCCCGAGTGGTACGAGCCCATCGGAATTTTCATCGCAATTGCACTGGCTACGCTGGTTTCCACCTTTTCGGAATACCGCAACGAAAACGCGTTCCAGAAGCTTCAGGAAGAGGCTTCCCGAATCATGTGCAAGGTGTACCGCAACGGCGTTATCACCGAGGTAGCGATAAACGACATCGTAACGGGCGACGCGATACTGCTCCAGTCCGGCGATAAGATCCCCGCGGACGGTATCATCATCGACGGCGATATTAAGGTGGATCAGTCCGTGCTGAACGGCGAGAGCCGCGAGGCAAAGAAAACCGCCGTACCCGAGGGCTGGACGGATACCGACGAAAACACCAACTTCGACAGCGAATACAAGGTGTTCCGCGGAGCGGTCGTATGTTCCGGCAACGCGGTTATGAAAGTAACCGTTGTCGGTGATAAGTCCGTTTACGGCAAGATAGCAAGCGAGCTCCAGACCGACGACGACCGCGAAACTCCCCTCAAGGTCAAGCTTGGCAAGCTTGCGAACGGCATAAGCAAGTTCGGCTATATCGGCGGTATCGCCATCGCGGTTGCAATGCTGATAAAGACCCTGTTCCTTGCCGACGGCGGCATAGAGGCTGTTCTTTTCGTCGGCGGAGAGTTCCAGTGGGTAGCGCTGCTTGAGGCGGTAATTCAGGCCGTAATGCTGGCGGTAATTATCATCGTAATGGCTGTCCCCGAGGGTCTGCCGCTTATGATAGCGATAGTTTCCGCGCAGAACATGGGCAAGATGCTCAAGGACAACGTCCTTGTAAGAAAGGTTGCGGGAATTGAAACCGCAGGCTCTCTGAATATTCTTTTCTCCGATAAGACAGGCACCATCACAAAGGGCAAGCTTGAGGCTGTTTCCTTTATCGACGGCGCGGTGAATGAATATAAGACATTCGGCGAGGTAAAGGGAAAGCTTCACGACATCCTCTCCCTTTCCATCCACAAGAACACTCTTTCCATCATAAGCGGCGAGGGCAAGGATATGAAGGTCATCGGCGGCAACGCCACCGAGCGCGCTATCCTCGGCTTTGCGGCAGGGGACTCATGTAAGGCGGAGGTAGTTTCCGTAGGAAATATCCCGTTCAACTCTACAAACAAGTATTCCGCAACGCAGGTCGACGGCGATTATTCCCTTTCTCTGATAAAGGGCGCCCCTGAGAAGATACTCCAGCGCTGCTCGCATTACTACGACGAAAACGGCACCAAGCAGCCTTTCTCCATGACGGAGCTTAACAAGAAGATAGACGAGCTTGCAAACCGCGCTATCCGTGTGCTTGCCATCGCCACCAGCGAGGACGCCCTCGGCGAGGAAGCGCTCCCCGCGGGCAACAACTGGACGCTTGTCGGCGTTGTCGGCATCCGCGACGAAGTACGTCCCGAGTCCGTTACAGCCATCAAGGAAGTTAAGGGCGCAGGCGTGCAGGTAGTTATGATAACCGGCGACCGTAAGGAAACCGCAGTTGCCATCGCAAAGGAAGCGGGTCTGCTCGAAAAGGATACGGACGTTGTTCTCACCTCCGATGAGCTTGCTAAGCTCTCCGATGAGGAAATAAAGGCGAAGATGAAGGACATCCGCGTTATTGCAAGAGCGCTGCCCTCCGACAAGAGCCGCCTTGTGCGCCTTGCGCAGGAGCTTGACCTTGTTGCGGGCATGACAGGCGACGGCGTAAACGACTCCCCCGCGCTGAAGAAAGCGGACGTAGGCTTCGCAATGGGCGGCGGCACGGAAGTCGCAAAGGAAGCCAGCGACATCGTTATCCTCGACGACAACTTCAACTCCATCGACCGTGCTATCCTGTACGGAAGAACGATCTTCAACTCCATCAGAAAGTTCATCGTATTCCAGCTTACCATCAACGTTTCCGCAGTGCTTATCAGCTTTATCTGCCCGCTCATCGGCCTTGAAAATCCGCTGTCGGTAATTCAGATACTGTGGGTAAACCTCGTTATGGATACCCTTGCGGCGCTTGCATTCGGCGGCGAGCCTGCGCTCCACCGCTTCATGAAGGAGAAGCCCAAGCGCAGAAACGAACCTATCATCAGCAAGAACATGATGTCGCAGATAATCACCGGCGCGGCGTGGACATTCATCCTGTCGCTGGGTCTGCTGGTGCTGGGCAGCTTCCCCCTCGAGGGCGACAGCTACCTCGAGCAGTGGGGTCTTATCAGACAGAACACCCTCGACACCGAGCCGCATATGTTCCTGCACACAGCATATTTTGCATTCTTTATATTCATCGCGGTATTCAACGCATTCAATGCCAGAACCGACCGCGTGAACCTGTTTGATAATCTTTCCAAGAACAAGGGATTCCTTGCGGTATTCGGCATAATCACCGTTGTTCAGATACTCATGACC
>CAVIFG010000047.1:5175-11003 GCA_963641955.1 Escherichia coli | reverse complement strand
CCTTTGGAGCAAGCACAAGGCAGCAGATATTGCAGGAGTTGATATGAAATTATGTCAGTAATTCGTTGTGCCAATGCACAAACTGTGTAGTTATGCGGCAGCACAAGCTGATTTTTTGTGTACAATCCATATATTGAAAGACGTTTTTTGGTGAATAATGTTGTGCAATTAGCTTAAATGTTCCGCGGTACATTGACAGTCAGCACATTTTGCTGTATAATTGCATCAAGAACAAAGGATACGGAAATGAATAAGTCAAATCTAAATCCTGCAAAAATGATTAAAGATATATAGTCAGGGCAAAGGCGCCGAAGATGATGCTTTTGCCCTGATTTTTATTTTGAAGGAGTGATCGATATGGCAAACGAGAACACAGAGATCATGCTGGACAGCATCGGCATGGTGTACAAGGATCAGGGCGGAAATGATGTAACGGCTCTCACCAATGTAACGCTGGACATCAAGAAAGGCGAGTTCATTTCGCTGCTCGGGCCGTCGGGCTGTGGCAAGACCACTCTTCTCAGAATAATCGCTGACCTGCTCCATCCGACATCCGGAACGATTACGGTGGGCGGAGTTACTCCCCGCGAAGCAAGGCTGGCGCAGCGCTACGGCATAGTATTTCAAAGCCCCGTGCTTTACGACTGGCGCACGGTACGCAGGAACGTGATGCTTCCGCTGGAGATAATGCACGTTCCGAAGGACGAGCGCGAGGACATTGCGGACAGTATGCTGGAGATGGTCGGGCTGACAAATTTCGCGAACCATTATCCAAATCAGCTTTCGGGCGGTATGCAGCAGAGGGTCGGCATAGCAAGGGCGCTGGCGATACGCCCCGAGATACTTCTTATGGACGAACCGTTCTCGGCGCTGGATGAATTTACCCGCGAGAAGCTGCACATAGATCTTCTGAAAATCTGGCGCAAGACCAACAAGACAGTTATTTTCGTAACGCACAACATTTCCGAAAGCGTGTTCCTTTCCGACAGGGTTTGCGTATTATCCCCGCACCCGGGCAGGCTTTCCGCGGTCGTCGACATCGACCTGCCGAGGCCGCGCACGCTGGATATGACAGACACGCAGGAATTTACAGACCTCGTCGCAAAGGTACGCGGCAGTTTCGAGGGAGTATGAGGAGGGAACGGCATGACGGCAGCAAAACAGAAGCGCGGCGGCCCTCTTGCGGCGCTGAAACGCTTCGTTCATTCAAAACACATGGTAACGCTGGTGTGGATACTCGGCATAGTTGTTATATGGGAGATATTCGCCTGTATCGTGGCCGCGACAAAGCGAACCCCTGTTAACGTTCTTCCACACCTTTATGAGATCGTCGGTTCGTTTTTCAGCGACAAGAAAGTCACAGGAAAGATGACGATGATCGAGCTTATCGGCACCGCCTGCGGAGAAACGCTCTCCCGCGCGGGCATAGGCTTTCTGGCAGGCATTGTTGCGGGGTACATCCTCGCACTGCTGATGAATCTTTCGAGGGTTGTCGAAAAGATAGCGTTTCCTTATCTGATGATAATTCAGATGATACCTATTCTTGGTATGGCGCCGATAATCCTTTCGATAACAGGCGACATCAATTCCGCAAGAATAGTGATCGCCGCGATACTTACTTTCTACCCCGTTTCAACGAATGTCCTCGCGGGCTTCCGCTCGGTGGAGAAAGAAAAGCACGAGCTGATGTACAGCTACGCGGCGAACAAGTTCCAGCTTTACACAAAAACGCTTATCCCCGCCTGTATCCCGTATTTCTTCACGGGGCTGAAAATATCCGCGCCGATGGCGATAACCGCTTCGATACTGGTAGATACGCTTCAGGGCGGCAACGGCCTTGGCTGTATGCTTTCGCAGTCGCTGAAAGGCGGCATGACCCGACTGGTATTCTGGGATATCGTGCTGATAAGCGCGGTGATAGGCATTCTGAGCTTCGTGCTGATGGGACTTATCGAGCGCATTCTCTGCCCGTACAAGCGTACCAAAACAAGTGATTGAGGAGGGATAGCATGACAACGAAAAAATGGCTCGGAATGCTTTCGAGCGTTGGTCTGCCGCTTCTTTTCGGCGTGATCATCTTCGTGTTGTGGCAGACGCAGGTGCTTCATTCGTGGCTCGGCACCGATACAATAACGCTTCCTCTTCCGACGCGAATAAGCGAGATAATCTCTCAGAACAGCGACAGCATCGGCGGGCAGGTGAAAATGACGCTGATAGTTGCCCTCGGCGGTCTTGCCGCGGGAAGCATACTCGGATATCTGATTGCAGTGGTCGCTTCGGTGTTCCGCAAATGGGGCGCGGGGGGACTTACGATAGTATCCGCGTTCAATGCGATACCGATTGTTGCTCTTGCCCCGGTTATAAACAACTGGACTCGTGATGTCAGCAGCGATGTTTCGGTAAGAAGCACTTTGGCGAAGATAATCGTAGTTACAATTTCCTGCACCGCCGCGATGAGCGTGAATGCGTTCCGCGGGCTAACTGAGCTGAAGCCGTTCAGCGAGGATCTGATGACATCCTACGCGGCGCCGAAGATAGTGGTTTTCACAAAACTGAGGCTCCCGAACTCTCTGCCGTATGTTTTTACGGCGCTGAGGGTCAGCGTTCCCGCAAGCGTTATAGGCGCGCTGGTAACGGAATATTTCGCCGAGGACACCGTGGGCGTCGGCAGGCAGATACGCGAGAACATCGTAAAGGGGCAGTACCCCACGGCATGGGCATACATCGCGACGGCGTGTGCAATAGGCATCGGAATGTACATTATCCTGATGCTGGTCGAAAGAATGGTGCTTAAACGCAGGCGGGCATGACCTCCGCGTTTGGTATAGAACAATGGTATAAAGAAAGGCAGGTACACATTATGAAAGCAGAAAGAAAAAGATCATTACTTGCGGGCGTTGCAGTGATACTGGCGTGCGCGCAGCTTACAGCTTGTTCCGGCGGAACAACATCGTCATCTTCTTCAAGCTCCGCGGGCACTTCTTCCGCAGCGGATTCCTCCGCGGCTGAGAGCAGCTCCGCTGCAGAAGAAAGCTCCGATAGCTCCGCTTCCGCAATGACGCATGAAGAGATCATCAAGTCCGCGGCGGCGGAGGGAACGGTCGGCAACTGGGGTCTTGGCAACGAGTATGAGATACAGGCGCTGCTGACGAAGTACGGACTTCCCGCTGATTATATCACGCAGGACTTTACCATGGATCAGTTCGACAGCGACAGCGTTAAGCTTGCTTCTGCGATGACATACAACGAGCTTGGGCTTGTCAAGAACGACTACGACGGCGGCTACGGCTACGGCGATACCGTGAGCATTATAGATATGAACGACGAGGGCGTTGCTATGCTGGAGGATAACCTCTTCACATCCAAGGCATTCGCGGAGGCTAATCCGAACACCGTAAAGGCATTCGTATCCGCTTCCATGAAAGGCTGGGCATACGCCTGCGAGCATCCCGACGAGGCTGCCGAGATAGTATTTGAAGCAGGTTCCTCCGTTTCCGCCGATCATCAGGCATATATGGCTTCCGAAGTTGCTAAGTTGGTAACAACGGATATGAACGGCAACACCGTTTCCGCTTCCGACGTGGGCAACATGGATGAAGCAGCAATGCAGCAGACCCTCGACCTCGCAAAGCAGTATATCATCCTCGAGGACAGCGCCGCAAAGGAAAAGCTGGCTTCCCTGACGCTGGACGATATCCACAGCACTGATTATCTTACATATGACCCCGAAACAGACGGCGCTCCCGAAAAGACCTCCGTTTCCGTACAGCTCAAGTGGCTGCCGCAGGCTCAGTTCATGGGCTATTACGTCGCACAGGCAAAGGGCTACTATGATGAAGTTGGTCTGACGGTTGACATCATCTCCGGCGGCGGTGACATCTCCGAAACCACCGCAGTTTACAACGGCACGGTTGATTTCGGCGTTACATGGGTTTCCAATCTTATCAACGCAAACGCGGGCGGCATGGAACTGCTGGAAGTCGCGCAGGTATATCAGAGATCTGGTCTTGTACTGGTATATAAGAACGATAACTATGCAGGCTGATTTTAATTAAGACAGGTTCATTTTTCCCAAATAAAAAATAGGTTTTCCAGAATGGCAGACCCCCGCTTCGGCGAGGATCTGTCGGAAAGCCCGCTTTGGCAGCGCAGCGGGTTTTCCGACAAATATAAATTTGCCATAACAAACACAAGGAGGCTTCGATATGGATATGATAATCAGAAACGGCACTGTTGTTAACGCAACTGGCTCTTACAAGGCAGACGTCGCGGTGAAAGACGGAAAGATCGCCGCCGTCGGCAGCATTCCGGATATGCCCGGCGCGAAAGTAGTGGACGCTTCGGGGAAGCTGGTGCTTCCCGGCGCCATCGACGCTCACACGCACCTAGCAATGCCGTTCGGCGGAACGGTTTCCTCGGATGATTACTTCGCGGGAACAAGGGCGGCTGCCTGCGGCGGCACAACGACCGTGTTTGACTTCGCTTTGCAGGATTTCAACGAAACAATGACGCAGACCTTTGAGCGCAGGAACGCTCTTGCAGCTCCCGATGCGGCGGTGGATTATTCGTTCCACATCGGCGTAAAGGATATCCACGGCGAACTGCTGAACAGCATCAAGGACGCCTGCGATATCGGCGTTACATCCTATAAGGTATTCATGGTGTATGATTTCGGCGTAAAGGACGGCGTTTTCTATCAGCTTCTTGCGAAGTCCAAGGAATTTGGCGCGCTCATCGCTGTTCACGCAGAGAACAACGAACTTGTGAACACTCTCACCGAAAAATATATCAGCGAGGGCAAAACCGACGCGTGGTATCACTACATGAGCCGTCCCGAATTTGTTGAGGGCGAAGCTGACGAGCGTGCGATAAACCTTGCCAAGGCAGCGAATGCTCCGCTGTATATCGTACATCTGGCGAACAAGCAGGGCGTTGAAGCTGTAACAAAGGCAAAGGACGAGGGCTATGAGATATACGCGGAAACCTGCCCGCAGTATCTTGAATTCACCAGCGATGTTTACAAGCGCGCAGACGGCAGAAACTTCGTATGCTCCCCGCCAATGAAGGGCAAGGAATCGCAGGATGCTATTTGGGAAGCCATCAAGCGTGGCGATATCGACACCATCGCGACCGACCACTGCCCATTCCAGCAGAGCGAAAAGGATTGGGGTCTGAACGACTTCCGCAAGATACCGAACGGCTGCGCGGGCATTGAGAATATGTACCCTTATATGCTCGGCAAGGCAAACGACGGCGTGATAAGCTTCGAAAAGGCTGTTGAGCTTTGTTCGACCAATCCTGCAAAAATTTTCGGCTGCACCGAAAAGGGCGAGATCGCCCCGGGCAAGGACGCGGATATCGTTATCTACGACCCCACAAAGGAATTCACTATTCATCAGGAAAATATGCACTCCGACTGCGACCACACCATCTGGGAGGGAATAAAGGTCCACGGCTATCCCGTGCAGACCTACTCCCGCGGAAAGCTTGTTTTCGACAACGGCGAGTTTGTCGGCGAGCGCGGCTGGGGCAAGTTCGTGAAGTGCGCAAGACATAAGGCAAAGTAATTTTTACCGTGCAGGAGGTGAACACGATGAAATATGCTGATATCATTCTGAACAATGAAGCGGCACGGTGTATGCTGTGCAGTGACGCCCCCTGCACGGCGGCCTGTCCCGAGGGGTATGATCCCGCGCGTTTTATAAGAGCGGCGAGGTTTGAAAACGCCGCCGTTGGTGCGGGGTACATAAACAGCGCAAAGTGCGCGGAATGCTCCGGCGAATGCGAAAAGGCGTGTCTGCATTACGATGGCGCGGTCAGAATAAGAC
>CAVIFG010000047.1:0-5139 GCA_963641955.1 Escherichia coli | reverse complement strand
CTCCCGAGCCGATCAACGCCGCAGAACTTGACGCAGATCTTTCGATGGAGTTCTGCGGGGTGAAATGCGAAAACCCGTTCTTCCTTTCTTCGTCGGTGGTGGCGAGCGGCTACGAAATGTGCGCGAATGCGCTTCGGGCTGGCTGGGGCGGAATAGTCTACAAGACGATAGGCTTCATCAAGCCCGACGAGGTTTCTCCGAGATTTGACGCTATCGGCAAGGAAAGCACCCCGTTCGTGGGATTTAAAAACCTCGAGCAGATATCCGATCATCCGCTGATGGAGAATCTAGAGGTACTCCGCCGACTTAAACGTGATTTCCCGACAAAGGTCATTGTATCATCCATCATGGGCAGCACCGAGGAGGAATGGACAGAGCTTGCGCGGCTCTCGGAAGAGGCAGGCTGCGACATCATTGAATGCAACTTCTCCTGCCCGCAGATGGTAGGGGAGGGGCTAGGAAGCGACGTTGGACAGAACCCTGAGCTTGTAAGGGCATATACCGCGGCAGCAAAGCGCGGAACAAAGCTTCCCGTTCTTGCGAAAATGACCCCGAACATTGGGAATATGGAGGTGCCCGCGATCGCCGCAAAGGAGGGCGGCGCGGACGGAATTGCCGCCATCAACACTGTAAAGAGCCTTACGCGTATCGACCTTGATACGATGGTTTCCTGCCCGAGCGTTAACGGAAAATGTTCCGTTTCGGGTTATTCGGGAAAGGCGGTGAAGCCCATTGCACTGAGGTTCATACATGATATGGCGGTATGTCCCGAGCTTTCGGGGGTTCCGCTCAGCGGTATCGGCGGCATTGAAAGCTGGCACGACGCGCTGGAATTTATCGCCCTAGGCTGCGAAAACATTCAGATAACCACGGCGGTAATGCAGTATGGCTACCGAATAATAGACGACATCATCAGCGGCACAAAAGCTTATCTCCGTTCCCGCGGAATGCACAGCCTGCGCGAGCTTACAGGAAAGGCGCTTTCGGAAATAGTTCCCGCGGACGACCTTGACAGGAGCACAGTGGTATATCCGATGTTCGACAAAACAAGCTGCGTCGGCTGCGGAAGATGTTATGTTTCATGCATGGACGGCGGACATCAGGCGATAGCGTTGGGCGAGGACAGGAAGCCGCATCTTGTCGGCGGAAAATGCGTCGGATGCCTGCTGTGCTCGCTGGTATGCCCGACGGGTTCGATAAAGCCGAGCCGCAGGGTCAAGAAATCGGGCAGGTGATCTGTCGGAAAGGAGGAGGTTATGGCTATCACACTTGCGAAGTTGTGCGACAACACCGAAAAGACCTACGGCATGAAGCTTATCGCAGGAAAGGCAGGGCTTGAAAATTATGTGCGGTGGGTGCACATCGTTGAGGACAGCGAGGTGCCCGACTTCATGCATGGCAACGAGCTGGTTTTCACCACGGGGATAAGCCACAAGGGAAACGGCTGGCTCCTTGATTTTGTGCAGCACCTGCATGACAGAAAGGTCGCCGGGGTCGTTATCAACATCGGTCCCTATATAAGCAGCGTTCCGAAAGAAACCGCGGAGTTCTGCGAAAAGAATTCCATGCCGCTGTTTGTGGTGCCATGGGCGGTAAGACTGATAGACATGACCTACGACTTCTGCCATCGCATAATCAACAGCGAGGAAAGCGAAACCAGCCTTGCGGGCGCGTTCAGAAATCTGTTCTTCACCCCTAGCGAACGCAACAGCTACGCCCCCGTGCTGGAGCGCCGCGGATTTCACGACGTGAGCGGTTATACGCTGCTCTGCGCCGAGATATCCCATGCGGACAGGGCGGGCACGGCGGACGAGTGGCGCTCGGTAAGATTTCTTGTTAGAAAAATATGCGCGGGCAGCCAGTATCCCTCCTGCATTTTTATTCAGGAAAATATCCTTGTAATAGTCCGGCAGCATTTTCCCGTGCAGGATGCGCAGCGGCTTGCAGAGCAGCTTGCGGCAACTGTCAGCGAGAATATATCGCCTCCGGTGGGAGTACATATAGGCATTTCAGACGTGGGGCTGGGCTATGAGGGAATCCATGCGGCATGGCATCAGGCTAGCTCGGCAATGCGGCTGGCGGTAATGAAACGCACTGCGGTAATGCATTATCATGATATAGGTGTGTATAAGCTCCTTTTCGGCGTGGAAAGTTCAAAGATCCTTTCGGATTATGTTGAAACCACCCTCGGCAAGCTGCTTGACCACGACGAAAAGAACAACGGCGACTGCGCCGAACTTCTCCGCTGCTATTTCGAGAACGATTGCAGCGTAAAGGAAGTCGCTGAAATATTCGGCGTACACAGAAACACGGTCAACTATAAGCTCAAGCAGATACGCGAGCTGCTCGGCAGTGAATTCAGTGATGAGGACAAGATGAATCTGCTGCTGGCGTTCCGTGCGCAGGAGCTTTTGGATACAGAAAAAACAAAAGTAATTATGGAGGATGATCCTTATGAATGCAACTGAAATCAAAACCAATCACACCAAGTACAATCTTCAGTCATGGTCCAAGCAGAAAGGGCTGAACCCCATCGCCGTAGAAAAGGGCGAGGGTATCTATTTCTGGGATTACGACGGCAACAGGTATACCGATATGTCCAGCCAGCTCGTTAATCTCAACGTAGGCTTTGGCTGCCGTCCCATCATCGACGCCATTAAGGAGCAGGCGGAAAAGTTCTGCTTCGTAGGCCCGAGCTATGCAGCCGAGAGCCGTTCCAAGCTTGCACAGATGGTGGTTGAACTTATGCCCGACAACATCGGTAAGGTTTTCTTCACCAACGGCGGTGCGGACGCAAACGAGAATGCCATCAAGATGGCGAGAATGTACACGGGACGTAAAAAGATATTCTCGCGCTACAGAAGCTATCACGGCTCTACATTCGGCGCGGGCAACCTCACCGGTGAGCCGAGAAGATACCCGCTCGAGCCCGGCATTCCCGGCTTCGTTAAGTTCTTCGATCCGTATATTTACCGCGATAACCTGCCGTTTGCAACCGAAAAGGCGTGCAGCGAATACTATGTAAACAAGCTGCGCGAGCAGGTGATATACGAGGGTCCCGACACAGTCGCAGCTATCGTTATGGAAACCATCACAGGCTCCAACGGTATCATCATCCCGCCGGAGGGATATCTTGCGGGCGTAAGAAAGATATGCGACGAGTTCGGCATTATGATGATCTGCGATGAGGTTATGGCTGGCTTTGGACGTACAGGAAAGATGTTTGCGTTCGAGAACTTCGGCGTAAAGCCCGATATCGTAAGCTTTGCAAAGGGCGTCACCTGCGGATATGTTCAGCTCGGCGGCGTTGCGGTCAGCAAGAAGATCGCGGAATATTTCGACGACAACGTGCTTCAGTGCGGACTTACCTACAGCGGTCATCCCCTTGCGTGCGCAGCAGGTGTTGCCTGCCTTAACTACTACAAGGACAACAACATCCTTGACAACGTAAACAAGAGCGGCAAGGTGCTCGGCGAGATACTCGAGGAACTCAAGGCAAAGCACAAGTGCGTCGGCGACGTGCGCTACATCGGCTTGTTCTCCGCGATAGAACTTGTAAAGGATAAGGATACCCGCGAGGCGCTGGTGCCCTACGGCGGCGATAAGCTGGGAATAATGAGCGGTATCATCGGCAAGCTGAAAGCAAAGAAGTTCATGACTTATTCGCATGAGAATATGATACTTGTATGCCCGCCGCTCATAATCACACCCGAGCAGCTTCGCGAGGAGATGGTAAAGGTCGACGAGGTTCTGACCGAGGTGGACGCTACACTCTGAACAAGGAAGGACTGATACAGCATGGCTAATTCGGAGCATTATGCAAACGCACCGACTGTGAAACTGGAGGACTACATCCCTGTAAAGATGTTCCGCACGGTACATCGCACGGAAGCCGAACTTCCCGGCGGAATAACCGAGATAAAAGTTGTGATCGACATAGAAAGGCCGCTTGCAAAAAAGCTCTCTTTCAAAACAAGCAGCAGCGGCAGGATACACGGATTTGTCCGCATGAACGACCTGCTGAAGTCTGTCAACACCAAGGCTGACAATGGGTCGACAGTACGCCGCATCACTCTCAATGACTGGGGCAATAGGGCGCTGATGGTCATTGAGATGGAGGATGACAGCGAAAAGGCGTTTTTCGTTCCGATATCTCAGCTGATAGACCTGCTTGAGAACTGCCGCAAGGCACCGCAGCAATACGCGAAATAAATACTGATGGCGCAGTTTTTGTGACTGCGCCATTAGTTTTGTGTTGACGAAAAAATGCTGTTCCGCGCTTGATATCAGATAAACCAATCCTGCACTGCTTTAACAACCGACGGCATTGCATAAACACCGATAAGCAGTACAGCAACAACGATGATCAATTTCAGCATGGCATATTTATCAGCCTTTATGTAGCTGTTTTCCGAATCCTTCGACGGGTAATAGGGTGCAGGCGCCCATCTGACAAGCGCAGAAATGTATTCCAGCATATCGGCAAGCTGGGGGGAATCGTATAAAGATATCGCTCCGCCGTTTGACAGTATCAGCATCTGCCCCTGAATATACGAAATATCGGTTATCGGGACGCAGAGATAATCGGGAGTATCGGGCCCCTGATCCCTGTAGCGTGCCGCAATTCTGTCATTCTTGAAGTACGAAAACATTATTTTGTCGCTCAGAAGATAGCATTCACCCCTGAGAAAATAAAGCCTGTCTGTATGATAGTCGGTTTCGGCAAGGTGAGAGGGGGCGTCTGTTTTGTAAAGCCTTTCGCTTATTGATGAGCCTATCAGCAGGATGATTATTCCGCCGACAAAGCAGGTGAAACCGATATATGCATTCCAGTGCATTATTCCCATGAATGCGGTGATAAGAAGCGCTATAAAAAGAAACAGCGTTATACCTGCCGCAACTCCGTTGCGCCTGCCGCGGGTCGCGCTGCTGCAATAATACTTGTCAGACATTACGTTTTCGCCGTTCAGCAGTTTTCTTGTCAATTGTTCCGCCGCCAGCAGCGCCATGGGGGAGCCTGTTCTGTCAGCCGTTCTGATTTTCTTTATTACTTTGTCAATTTCGCGAAGCTGCTTTTGCGACAATGCCGCAAATTTTTCTGTTAGAGGAAGCTGCCTGCCCTCAAGCACATCCCACACC
>CAVIFG010000046.1:0-11035 GCA_963641955.1 Escherichia coli | reverse complement strand
ATATGCTTGCCTGAAATATTACAGGATTACAAGTGCCCCTGCTGCAACGGCTCGATAGCCTTCGACAGCGGCAGTCAGAAGATGAAGTGCCCCTACTGCGGTACGGAATTTGATGTGGAAACGCTGAAGTCCCTCGACGAGGGGCTTTCGGAGGAGCGCCCCGAGGATATGAGCTGGGATACCTCCGACGGCGCCGAGTGGAATTCCACCGAAACCGGCGGACTGCATTCCTATGTCTGCAATTCCTGCGGCGGCGAGATAGTCGCGGACGAAGTCACCGCCGCGACGAGCTGCCCTTTCTGCGACAGCCCCGTGGTGCTGACCGACAGACTGTCCGGCTCGCGCAGACCCGATATCGTCATCCCGTTCAAGTTTGACAAGGAAGCCGCAAAGAAAGGTCTCGCGGAGCACCTCAAGGGCAAGAAATTCCTGCCCAAGGCATTTTCGTCGACAAATCACATCGACGAGATACGCGGCGTTTACATACCTTTCTGGCTCTTCGGCGCCGACGCCGACGCGGATATGCGCTACCGCGCCACAAAGACCCGCCGCTGGAGCGACAGCAATTATTACTACACCGAAACCAGCTATTTCGCGGTGATGAGAAGCGGCAGCCTTGGCTTCGATAATGTCCCCGTAAACGGCACGACAAAGCTTGAAAACGACCTTATGGAGTCCATCGAGCCGTTTGATATGAACGATTCCGTGGATTTTCAGACCGCGTACCTCGCGGGTTATCTCGCGGATAAGTACGATATCACCGCGGAAAATTCCGTCGGCAGGGCGAACGAGCGCGTTAAAAAATGCACCGAAAATGCATTCGAAAGCACCGTGCAGGGGTACGATACCGTTATACCCCAGTTCACCAGCATACGGCTTCATAACGGCAAGGCAAGATACGCGCTGCTTCCCGTGTGGATACTTAACACCACATGGAACGGGCAGAAATATACCTTTGCGATGAACGGGCAGACGGGCAAATTCGTAGGAAACCTGCCCACGGACAAGGCGGCGTTCTGGAAATGGTTCTGGCTGTTCACTGCGATATTCGGGGCGGCTTCGTTCGTTATCGGACTGCTGTTCTGGCTGCTGTAAGGAGGGCGTGTGATGAAAAATAAAATTCTGTCCGTCCTTTTTGCGGCGGTAATGTTTGTGGTATGCGGCGCGTGCGCAATGGCGGAAGAGCTGCGTCTGTGCGATTATTCCGGGGTGCTGAGCACAAGCGAAGCCGCGGATGTTTCCGACAGGCTCGACAGCGTGAGCAGTAAGTACGGAATGGATATCGTTGTCGTAACGGACAGCGGCGTCAGCGCTTCCCCGCGGGATTATGCGGATGATTTCAGCGATTATAACGGCTACGGCAGTGATGTTATTCTGCTGTTCGTCGACCCCGTAAGCCGCGACTGGTATATCTCCACCAAGGGCTACGGCATAACCGCCGTTACAGATGCGGGCCGCAATTATATGGCGGAGCAGTTCACGCCGTATTTAAGCGACGGCGATTATTATATCGCATTCGTGACTTTCGCGGAGCAGTGCGATGATTTCGTAAGACAGGCGATGAGCGGCAGCCCGTATGATGTAGGTAATCTTCCGAAAGGCGGATTTCCGTTCGTGTTGATCCCGATTTCGCTGGGTATAGGAATGATCATCGCATTGATAATCTGCCTTGTATGGCGGGCACAGTTGAAGTCCGTCCGCGCGAGGGAGTCTGCGGTGGATTATATCAGGCGCGATAGCTTCAAGGTTACACGCAGCCGTGATATTTTCCTGTATTCCAAGCTGGACCGCCGCGAGAAGCCGAAGGATAATGGCGGCTCGGATACGCATATTTCGTCGTCGGGAGAAAGACACGGCGGTGGCGGCGGAAAGTTCTGATGATAGGGCGCTGAGGGGCGTGTGGGTTTTCGTTGAGCATTTAGTCTTTGCGGGACATAATACACGCGGTTAATGGAGCGGCATTTAGTCTTTGTTGCGCCCATACACGCGGTCGAGGGGGCGACCCCCTCGCAGGTCAAGGGCAGAGCCCTTGTCGACGTCCGCAGACGTCGAAACACTCCACGCATAGAAAATCTAAAGCAGTGTAGCTAAAAGCAGCCACGTTTATCCGACTCCCAAGGCGCTAAAGGGGGTGTGGGGGGAAAACAAGAGTTTTCCCCCCACAGTCTTTTTAAAATATGAGCCGTGTTGCTTATCCTGTCCACATAAATGCGGGGGTACAAAGCTCCCGCAGTTTTTTAAACTATCAGCCGTTCTGCTTATCCTGTCAACATAACTGCAGTAGCACAAAGCCCCCCGCATCCCCTTTAAACTCCCCCCGTACATATATTAGCGAACAAAATCCCACACCCCAAAAAATTTTCCTTGCAAATCCCTTGACAAAAGGAAAATTATGTGCTACAATAACTGTACTAACAGCAATAGTACAGTTGATACAGAATAGGAGGTCATCGTGCTAAACATCAGGTTAGAGGGGAAGCTACCGATATATGAGCAGCTCTATAACGGCATTTCGCGGCTCATATCCTCGGGAGAGCTGAAGCCCGACGAAAGGCTGCCCGCGGTGCGCGAGGTCGCGAAGCAGTTCGGGATAAACCCGAACACGGTGCAGAAAGCATACGCGCAGCTCGAGCAGGCGGGGTTCATCTATTCCATCCCCGCAAAGGGCAGCTATGTTTCCGGCGGTAACGACGCTGCCGCCGCCGCAAAAAAGGAAGCGCTGCTGCGCACCGAGCGCGAGATGCAGTACGCTTTCACCGCAGGGGTGGAGCTGGATGAGATAAAGTCGCTTGCCGATAGGATATGGGCGGGCGGCGGAAAGGGTGGTAATTTATGATCGAAGTAAAGAACGTCGTCATGCGCTTTGACGACAGAAACGCCCTCGACGGGATTTCGCTTACGGTGCCCGAGGGCTGCGCATACGGACTTCTCGGCTCCAACGGCGCGGGCAAATCCACGCTGCTGCGCCTGCTTTCGGGAATATACAGGCAGAATTCCGGCGAGGTGCTGATAGACGGCAGCGAGGTATACGACAACGCCGCGCTGAAAGAACGCGTGTTCTTCATCAACGACGAAACCGTGCAGTTCAATAACATGACCCTCGCGGAACTGCGGGATTATTACAAAAAATTCTACGGCAGCTTCTCGGATGAGCTGTGGCAGAAGCTCCACGCGGCGCTTGACCTGCCGCTGAAAAAACGCCTCAGCACCTTTTCAAAGGGCATGAAGCGGCAGGCGGCGGTGATATGCGGCATCGCCTGCCGAACTCCGTACCTCTTCCTCGACGAAGCATTCGACGGCCTTGACCCCACCATGAGAATAATCGTAAAGCAAATGCTCATCGACGCAATGGTGGACAACAGGCTCACCGTTATATTCAGTTCGCATAACCTCGGCGAAATAGACGAATTCTGCGACAGGGTAGGGCTGCTGCATAACGGAAAGGTGGTTTTCGACCGCGAGTTGGATAACGTAAAGGGAAGCGTTTTCAAGATACAGACCGCGTTCGATACCCCCGTAACAAAGGAACAGCTTTCCGATGTGGATATTCTTCACATGGAATCCAACGGCAGCGTAGTGCATATAATCGCCCGCGGCGACCGCGAAAAGGTTCGCGCGGCGGTGGAGAAGCTCTCGCCGAAGCTTTACGACGAGGTTCCGCTTTCGCTGGAGGAAATTTTCGTGTATGAAATGGAGGTGCTCGGCTATGACAGCTCAAAACTCGGCGGCTAAACCCGCGGCATTCGCAAAATTCGGCGCATATTACACCTATAAGCTTAAATTTCTTCGCCCCAATATTATAATGAACTCCATCCTCGCGCTGCTGTCCTATCCGCTGGCTTTCGGGCTTATGATACCGATGCGCATGGCGAGCGAAAATCTGAGCCATGTAAGGTACGAGGAGATCAGAAACACCTCCATGGCATACGACGAGGCGCTGCGGCTCGCGGCGCTGGAATATCAGCGTTGGCGCAGCATATCTTCTGCGGGCGCGGTCATCGGTATTATTTGCCTTGCAATGCTCGCGGCGTTCACGCTGGTGACAACGGTGCGCTGCTTCCGCTATCTGTACGACAGAAACTACGTCGATATGGACTACTCCCTGCCGATAAACAGCAGCACACGCTTCTGCGCGGATACCCTCGCGACGCTGACGGCGACCATCGTGCCGCATTTTCTCGGCGTTATCATCGGTATCCTGCTGGAAAACGCCGCGGATCTTGAGGTGCTCATCCCGAAAAGGGACGATCTGCTGAACCTTATCCCGCAGTATATGTTCGTCGGGATTTTCGCCTGCATTATGCTGGTGGGACTTACAATGCTGATGCTTTCGTTCTGCGGCAAAAAGGCGGAGGCGTGCATTTACCCCGTGCTTATCAACTTCGCGATACCGATGATACACGTCCTGTGCATTTATATAGTTGAAAGCAACACCTACGGCGGTTATTTTGACATCGACCTTACCGGATGCTTCCAGATAGGCATTACCTCTCCGCTCGGAATGGTGCTGGCGGCGTTCGTGCCCCTTATAACCGAGATACTGCCCGACTGGCTGCCGCTGTTCTCGCCGCAGTACGGCATTCCCGCGCTGCTGGTAACGCTCGCGTTCTTTGTTGCGGCGTACTTCATTATGAAAATGCGCAGGAACGAGCGCGTCGGAAGCCCGTATGTGTTCGGCGCGATGAATTACGTTATCCCGGGCATAGTTATTCTCGCGGTGACGATGCTGCTCTCATGGCAGATGTTTTCCCTTGTAAAGAGCGGCGACTCGCCTTTCGGCTGGCTGATAATAATGGTAATTTTCACGTTTATACTGTATGTCGTAATGGATCTTATCAGCGGAACGGCGTTCAGGAAGTTCTATCTCACCGCCGCAAAATGGGCGGGTTCTGTTGCCGTCAGTGTGGGAATAACCGCGCTGCTGTTCTATTCCAACGGCTTCGGAGCGGCATATTATATTCCGAATGCGAACAATGTTGCGGCGGTATCGGTGGCTGTCAATAACATGAACGACATGAGTTTTCATTTCGACAACGCAACGGAAGCGGAAGTTATCAACGCGACGATCGAAGCCCACGCGGCGATACCCAAGGACGGCTCGGCGGACGGCGGTAAATTCATTGATATAACATACAGCATGAAGAACGGCTCAAAGTTAACAAGGCAGTATTTACTCACCGAAGAATACAGCGAGCAGTTCCTTAAAAAGGTCATCACCCCAGCGTCTTTCTATCATAACGTTGCAAGAAGCCTTGAGGGAGCGATGGACGACGGTCTGAGTGAAATAAAATATATAACCGTCGACGAAACCGGGGGCGGCGGAGAGTTCAGAATAAACGGGCTCACCGCAGAACAGCTTGCAGAAGCGCTGAAGCAGGACTGCGCCGACGTCGATTACGACAAGGCGTTCAACAGCCGCGGCACATACAGCTTCGGACTGTACGTTGAAATGTACTCTACAGATATATCAGTCAACTCGTATATTGAGATGTATTCGTGGATGCACAACACTATCTCTCTGCTCGGGCAATACGGCGTGCAGATCAATGCGGAGTTTGACGCCACCCCGTACAAGAGCGCGTATATTATAAAATACAACACCGAGGAGGGGTGGGAATTTCTCCATATCAGTATCGAAGATATTGTCGGCATTTGCGATGGAAAGACCTCGTCAAAAGACGGCGACACGGAGCATGATTTTACCTATTTCGACGGGTATTCATTTGCAAAGGTGGATATGAGCGACAGCAGAGTAACGGAGCTTATCGACAACATGACTGCTTCGTCCGTCGGGGCGAATGGCTTAAAATATGAGCTTCTGCTCGGCACATGGGAGGACTACGACGATTACAGCCGCTTCACATGGGAGAAGAGCGAGATATATTTCCCCGAGGAATACAACGACATCGCGGAAGCGCTTTACATGGATTATGTCGACCCAAAAACGCTGTCGGTGGCGGAGTCGAGGTCGGATGTAACGATCATGGTAATATAAATCAAGGGTCGGCGCTGATGTTATTGCGCGGGTGTTGACAAAGGGCAGAATTTGTGGTATCATGTAGGGGTAGGTTTCTTAACCAAATCATTATCGGAGGTAATTTATCATGGCTTCATGTGTAAAGTGTCATGCGGAGATTTCTGAAGGCGCGTCTTTCTGCCCCTTCTGCGGCGCTTCTCAGGCTGCGGCTGCTCCCGCTCCTGCGCCTGTTCCTACCCCTGCGCCCACTCCCGCACCCGCTCCTGTGCCCACACCCGTTCCCACACCCGCACAGTCTGCGCCCAATTATTCCAACACAAATCCCGCGCCCAATCCTGCGCCCGCTCCTAACGCGGCACCCAACGGCGCTTATTATTCCGCGCCCGCTCCTGCGGCTGCCCCCGCTGTGGACAAAACGGACCACACCGCAGAGTTCGACGCAAAGGACATTTCCGATAACAAGATCGTTGCAATGGCTTCGTATCTTCTCGGCGTTATCGGCATAATCATCGCGCTCCTCGGAAGCAGGGACTCCAAGTACGCAGGCTTCCATGTAAGACAGGCGCTCAAGATCGAGATAACCGGCATACTGGTTCTCGTACTTATGATCATCCCGTTCATCGGCTGGTTCGTTGCTCCCATATGCGAGCTGGTGCTGTTTGTCGTAAAGATAATCTGCTTCTTCCAGGTTGCTGGCGGCAAGGCTAAGGAGCCTCCGATCATCAGCGCATTCCCGTTCTTCAAGTAATTTTTCCGATTACATAAAAATTACCGCGCTCCGTTCTGGGGCGCGGTTTTTTGTGTGTTGGTATTGACATGGGAGCTTATCCCATGGTAAAATAAAGTTAATGAATGAGAAAGGAGCACGCCATGCAGAACAATTCCACCGAACAGATAATGGGAGTGCGCTCCCGCGGGAAATTTCGCTGCCGATGGAGGGGCGAGAAATTTGCGGTCATATTTATGCTTGTTGTTACGCTGGTCGGAGCGGCGGTGATATTCAGGCTGGTCGGCACGAACGATTACAGAATAATCGGGTACTTTGAAGCATTCTGGGTGGCGTTCTGCGTGTGGATTATACGGATAGCGCAGTCGGGCGTAACTTACCGATACGAAGCGGACGCGGATGTTTTCCGCATAACCGACAACAGAAACCGCACGGAATGCTTCTTTTATTCCGAGATTATGAACGTTCGGTATGAGCCGATAAATAAACTCCGCGGCGGCCTGCGCGGGTATCATGTGGCGATAACCACAAAATACGGCGTGTATTCTTATGATTATATAGCGTACTGGCGGGCTAAGATCTCCTCTCCCGAGGATACGCCGTTTTTTATTCTCGAGCGCTGCGCGGGGAACGATGGGAGTAGGGAGGGGTAAAAGAGGCTACTTGTAGGTACATTAGGATGCTGAAAAAGTTCAAGCACTATAATCTATAACAGACGATGGGGATTTTTTATCCCTAACATTTACGTTGATAAGATATTCAGCACGGATGGTAATTTAAAAAGACTGTGGGGGGAAAACTCTTGTTTTCCCCCCACACCCCCTTTAGCGCCTTGGAAGTCGGATAAACGCACCTGCTTTTTGCTACACTGCGCGAGATTTTACAGGCGTGGGGAGTTTCGCCACTGCGGTGGCGACAAGGGCGCTGCCCTTGACCCGCAAGGGGTGCGACCCCTTGACCGCGTGTATTGGCGGCTGAAAGACGAAATGTCGACTGCCCGACCGCGTGTATTGTGTCACACAAAGACCAAATGTTCAACAAAAACCAGAGGGGCTGCCCCAACGCAGCCCCTAAATATTTTATTCCGCCAGCTTCTTTCTGATATACTCCTGTATAGCCTTCGGCGAAGCCGCGCCCTTGAGCGCCTTATTCGCCTGACCCATGAAGAAGCCGAATACCTTCTGGTCGCCGTTCTTATACTGTTCAACGGGCTTCGGGTTGTTCGCGATTATCTCGTCCACAACCTTTGCCAGCAGGTCGTTGTCCTCCTTGATCCAGAGATCCTGTGCGTCCGCGATGGACTTGGGATCGCCGCCGTTTTCTATCATCTCGCGGAGGATGGTCTTGGCGTTCGCCTGGGAAACCTTGTCCGTCTGCATGAATTCAACAAGCTGCGCAAATTCCGCACCGCTGAACTTTAGGTTCTCCATATCCGCTTCACCGAGGTTTATGCGGCGCATAAGCTCGCCGATGATATAGTTTGCGACAGCCTTCGGGTTGTTGTACGCCGCGATGGCTTCGTCGAAGAAATCGCATATCTTCTTGTTTCCGACGATGATGTCCGCGTCCTTCTTGTTGATGGAATATTCCTCAACATAGCGGGCAACGCGCTGCTCGGGAAGCTCGGGGATGGATGCCTTTATCTCCGCAAGTTCTTCCTCCGTAAAGATGATGGGAGGAATATCGGGGTCGGGGAAGTAGCGGTAGTCGTGAGCGTCCTCCTTGGAGCGCATCGCGGTGGTTTCGCCGAGGGCTTCGTTGAAGCGGCGTGTTTCCTGAATGACCTTTTCGCCGTTGTCAAGCAGCTCTTCCTGGCGCTCTATCTCTACCTCTATCGCGCGGGCGATGGCCTTGAGGGAGTTGAGGTTCTTAAGCTCTGTTCTTGTGCCAAGCTCTGTGCTGCCCTTGGGGGCGATGGAGATGTTAACGTCGCAGCGGATGGAACCCTGCTCCATCTTGCAGTCGCAGATACCCGCGTACTGAAGCAGAAGCATTATCTTCTCGATATACGCGATAACTTCGTCGGCGCTGTGGAAATCAGGCTCGGTTACTATCTCGATAAGCGGCACGCCGCAGCGGTTGTAGTCCGCAAGGGAGATACGGTTAACTTCGTCGTGAACGAGCTTGCCAGCGTCCTCCTCGAGGTGGATACGGTTGATGCGGATATCCTTTTCCTCGCCGTTTACGTTTATCTTTACCTTACCGGAAAGGCAGACGGGGCGGGGCATCTGGGATATCTGATAAGCCTTGGGCAGGTCGGGGTAGAAGTAGTTCTTTCTGTCCCATTTTGTGAAGCGGGAGATATCGCAGTTCATCACATAGCCCGCCTTGATGATGTATTCTACCGCGCGCTTGTTGAGCACGGGGAGAGTACCGGGCAGACCGCTGCAAACGGGGCAGCATCTTGAGTTCGGCGTGCCGCCGAATTCTGCGGAGCAGGTGCAGAATACCTTGGAGTTGGTGGAAAGCTCCGCGTGTGTTTCAAGTCCGATCGTGGGGATATAACGGCTCATTTCCTTACCTCCTTATATTCTGGGAGCAACGGGCGAGAAGCCCTGCTCGAATGCGTCCGCGCATTGAAGTATCGTCGACTCGTCGAAGCGGCGGCCGATGACGGACATTCCTATCGGCATACCATCCGCGGTGTAGCCGCAGGTGGTGTTTATTCCGGGCAGCGATGCAATATTTACCGTTACCGTGCAGATATCCGCGAGGTACATCTTTACGGGGTCGTTGTCCTGCGCGCCTATTTTGTATGCGGGTGTGGGCGCCGTGGGGGTAAGTATAACGTCCGCGATGTCGAAGATGTCGTTGTATTCCTTGATAATTTCCTGCTTCAGTGCGAGGGCCTTCTTGTAGTATGCGTCATAGTAGCCGCTGGAGAGCGCGTAGTTTCCGAGCAGGATACGGCGCTTTACTTCCTCGCCGAAGCCGCGGGAACGGCTGTCGCGGATAAGCTCGTCGAATGTTCTGCCCTCGCCGCGGAAACCGTACTTTATGCCGTCGAAGCGGGAGAGGTTGGAAGCAGCCTCTGCGCAGGCGATGAGGTAGTACGCGGGGATGGCGTATTTAAGCCCGGGGATGGAGCAGTCGATAAGCTGCGCGCCCTGTGCTTCGAGAGCCTTTGCGGCGTTAACGACGGACTGCTTTACCTCGTCGTCGATGTCGTCGGAGTAGAACTCCTTGGGCATTGCTATCTTCATGCCCTTTATCGGCTGACCGAGCTTCTCTGTAAAGTCGGGCACGGCAACGCGGGCGGAGGTTGCGTCGTGGGGGTCTGCGCCGCAGATGGCGTTGAGGACCGTCGCGCAGTCGCGGGCGTCGTTCGCGATGGGGCCTATCTGGTCAAGCGAGCTTGCGAAAGCCACAAGACCGTAGCGGGAAACTCTGCCGTAGGTGGGCTTTATACCCGTAACGCCGCAGAAAGAGGATGGCTGACGGATAGATCCGCCGGTATCGCTTCCGAGGGCGATCGGCGCGAACGAAGCGGAAACCGCCGCCGCGGAGCCGCCGGAGGAACCGCCGGGCACGCACTCGATGTTGTAGGGGTTCTTTGTCTTTGCGAAAGCAGATGTCTGCGTGGAGCCGCCCATCGCGAATTCATCCATGCTGGTGCGTCCGAGGAGAACATAGCCCTCGGCGTTGAGCTTTTCGATTACCGTTGCGTTGTACGGCGGGATGAAGTTTTCGAGCATACGGCTTGCGCAGGTGGTCTTTACGCCGTCGATGCAGATGTTGTCCTTAATTGCGATCGGGATGCCGGTAAGCGCGGTCGCCTTGCCCTCGTCGATGAGCTTCTGCGCGGCGGCAGCCTGCTCCATCGCCTTGTCGCGGGTGACGGTGATGAAGGACTGTATCTCGCCGTCCTTCGCTTCTATCTTCTTTAAATATTCGTCGCAGAGCTCCGCAGCGCCGATCTGCTTTGTATCGAGCGCGGTGCGCAGGTCGCGTATCTTTGCGCGTGTAAGATCCATGAGCGTTCCTCCTTATTCCACAACCTTGGGCACAACGTAGCAGCCGTCGGTGTTTTCGGCGTTCTGAAGCAGCTTTTCCGTCGGGAAAGAAGGCTGCGCGATATCGTCGCGGGTGTCCTCGAATTTAATGCTGTTGTTGTCCTTGGTGTCGTCGTAGGTCAGGTCGAAGCTCTTGATCTCGTCCATAAGGTCGATTATATCGCCCATCTCGCCCATAACCTTTTCAAGCCCTGCTTCGTCATAGTTGAGCTTGCTCAGCTCGCAGAGGTGCTGAATGGTTTTCAGTTCAATAGCCATGGAGATTTCCTTTCTTTTATTTGACAGGGACGTCATAACTGCGCTGTCCCTGTTTTATTC
>CAVIFG010000045.1:0-11453 GCA_963641955.1 Escherichia coli | reverse complement strand
GAAGAGCCCGCCGCGGAAACTCCCACATACGAAGAGCCTGCCGCGGAAACTCCCGCATATGAAGAACCTGCTGCTGAAACTCCTACATACGAAGAACCCGCCGCGGAAACTCCCGCGTATGAAGAGCCAGTTGCAGAAACTCCCGTATCTGAAGAGCCTGCCACGGAAACTCCCGTATCTAAAGAACCCGCCGCGGAAGAACCCGAGGAAGATTTCTTTGAAAACGAAGCGCCTTTCATGGAAGAAGTCGCTCCCGTTATAGAGGAAACCCCCGCATACACCCCCGCCGAAGAACCCGCTCCCGCCGAGGAAAAGGCACCCGCAGAGGAGCCAGAGGCGCCAAAGGGTAATCTTGTATACTGCCGCAACTGCGGTCAGGATATGTATGACACGGAAACCGTCTGCAAGAACTGCGGCGCACCGTACAAGGGAATGTATGTTCCCCCGCGCGACGCTCCCAGCAGAAAAAGCTCCGAGAAGCGTTCTTCAAAGAAGTGGATACCCATTACCGCAGCGGCGGTCGTTGCTGTGGGCGTAGCCGCTGTGCTTATCGCCACGACAACTTCCAAACCCTCCGATAATTCCAATATCGTCGGAAACAACACCCTGCCCATAACATCCTCCGCCCCCGAGCAGACGGATCCCGTCGAGGACGTAGCAGAGCCCGTTGATACCGACGCGACCGAGAGCACACCCGTTGATACAGTGACTTCCGACAACGACGCGGAGGTCATCGCCCCCATTGACGTATCCGATCCTGACGATTCCTCCGTTCCCACCGAGGAATCCGACGACATGCCCTCCACATCCGCCACAACGCCGGAGCACACCACCCGCACTACCCGCACCACAAAGAACACCAACACTACAAAGACTACCACTAAGCCTAACGCCACCACAAAGCCCGCCGCTACCACAAAGGCAACGACAGCTACCTCCAGCAAGCCCGCTGCGGTGGTCACTTCCAGCAAGGTAAAGTCCCTCGAAAAGGACAGACAGGCGATAATGGACGCTGCGGCAGTCATCGCGGGCGAGGTCGGCAAGATAGATATGTTCGCGCAGAACGTTATCTACGCCATCGACAACAGCAGCGGCAGCGCCGACACCGCAAGAACGGCATACTACAACCGCGATTTTGCGAAGAATATGATAAGCATCATCAAGAACGGCAAGAGCTCCGTTGACAACGCCGTAAGCGCCGCCGACCCCACGAACAAGGAAATGAAAGCAGCCTACGACTCCCTCAACGCGCTGAAAAAGAAGTACGACGCATATTATAACTATATCATCTCCCCGTCCGGCAAGGCATCGAGCTTCGATACCGACTGTGCGAATTATCTTTCCTCGTTTACATCATATCTCAGCTCCAACCTGAAATATACCAAGATAATCACCGATGATTACAGCTCCAGCGACACCGCCGCCGCATACATCGCCGCCATGAGCGACGCAGTCACAGCGGCAAACAACGCGGTTTCCTCCCTTACGACGCTCCAGTCCAAGATAACCGATCTCGGAAGCAGCAAGTTTGAGGGCAGCGTTGTTTCGGAGCTTTCCAAGAGCAGCGTTACCAAGACCTACGCAAACGCCGCCGCATACACCATGCGCGTAAAGGCATACACCATCATGCTCAGCGGCGCGCCCGCGGATTATTCCTCCGCGCTCAGCTCGCTCAACTCCGCAAACAACAATCTGCAGGGTCTTGTGGACAGCTACTCGATGATACAGGAAAACAGCTTCTCCAACTATAAGAGCGAAAGCTCCGACGCTATTTCCAATGCAAAGAGCAATGTTTCTTCCGTGACCAAGGCTATTTCCTGATAAATAGGCAGTAATAATTAAAGGCACTTCGCATTGAAGTGCCTTTTTGTTATTTAAGCAGCCCGTTCCACTTGTCATATTCGGGGAAAAACCGCTTCACAAACGCGTAAAATCTTGCCGAATGGTCGTGGTGCCAGTAGTGCGCATATTCATGCCAGAACACCGACAACACCGTTTCCCGCGGGTACGCCGCCAGTCTGAAATTTATCGAGATATGCCCCCGCGTGTACGAGCAGCTTCCCCAGCGGCTGGACATATCCTTTATGGATATCCTTGTCGGCGGCGGGGTCAGTCCCGCGGCGGAAAGCTCCCGCCTTACCTCTGCGTCCAGTTCGCGGCAGAGCTCCGCAAACCGCGCCGCCTGCGCCTGTCGTATCAGCCGCCCGACATACTCCCAGTCATCGCCGTGCCGCGTGAACACACGGCACTCGCCCTGCTCCAGCAAAGCCGTTTCCCGCGCGCCCTGTATTATCCGTATCGGGTATTCACGACCCAGCCAGCGCACCGAGTTTTCTATCTCGTTCCTGTTGTCCCGCTCCCGAAGCCGCTCCGCGGCATTCAGCAGGAAATCCGCCCGCTCCGCCAGCAGTTCTTCTATCCGCCCGACGGGCACCGCGCGGCTCGCGCTGACATAAACTATCCCGTCCGCCTTAACGCGGAAATTGATGTTTTTCACGGATTTCCGCGTAAGCTCGTAGGTCAGCTCCCTGCCGCCGCCAAGTTTAAGCGTTTTCATTTCCGTTCTCCCCGAGCAGCGCTTTCCGTGCCTCCGCCGCCATATACAGCGACCCGCCGATAAACAGCACGCCGCCCTGCGCGGTCATTTCCGCCGCGGAAGCGATGCCACCCGCGATGTCATGCGCTGCATGGCACTGCTTTCCGAGCCGCTCTCCGACGGCGCAGAGCGTTTCCGCCCGCACTGCGTTCAGCGCGAACCCGTCCACGAAAAACACCCTCTCAAAGCACGGCAGAATTATCCCCAGCGCGATTTCGTAATCCTTTGTGTCTATAATGCCGATGAGCGCGGTCTTTTCCCGCGGGTCGGATGAAAGCACCTCCCGCGCGGCGTTCATCGCCTGCGGATTATGCCCGCCGTCAAGAATGATATGCGGCAGCCCGTTTTTCGGCGGGAACTGCTCCAGCCGCGCGGGCATTGCCGCGTCCGAAATGCCCCTGCGTACATTTTCGTAGGTTATTCTGCTTGACGATTTGTTATTTTCAGAGAATATATTACCATCAGATATATTATCCAGCACTTCCAGCGCCGTCATAGCGTTCCCTATCTGATGCCTGCCGCAGAGGGAAACGTGAAATTCCCTGCCACGGTAGCAGAAATCACTTCCCGCAAGCCCGCAGTTTTCAACATTCAACAACGAAACATCGGGAACAATAAGCCGCGCCCCGACGCTTTCGCACCTTTCCCGCAGGACATCCATGGCGCTTTCGGATATTCCCGCCGCCGCCACGGCAGCTCCGCCCTTGATCACGCCGCTCTTGCTTTTTGCGATCTCCGCTTCGGTTCTGCCGAGAATTGCGGTGTGGTCAAGACCTATCGAGGTTATCACCGCCGCTTCTGGGATGGGGATGATGTTCGTGCAGTCCAGCGTGCCGCCTATGCCCGCTTCGATAACGCAATATTCCGCGCCGGCCTCCGCAAACCACAGAAAGCACACCGCCGTCAGTATCTCAAACTGGGAAAACCCATTATCCGCGCACTTTTCCGCCGCTTCCGCGACCTTTTCGGTCAGCCGCGCGAAGTCCTCCCGAGGGATAAATTCCCCGTCAAGGGTAATGCGCTCGCGTATATCTATTATATACGGAGAGGTAAATCTTCCTGTTTTATACCCACAGTATTGAAGCGACCGTGCAATAAACTCCGCCGTGGAGCCTTTTCCGTTCGTCCCGACGATGTGTATGCATTTCAGCCCGTTTTGCGGATCACCCAGCGTATGGGCAAGCGCCGTGAACCTCGACAGATCCTTTACCGGCGCGCCCTGCTTTGAAAAAGAGGACAGGTACGCAAGACTGTCCTCATAGTTTCTTATCAATGCCATCCGCACTCGTCGTAGTCCTTCCACTTCTCGTTGTAGCGGAATTCGTCCGCAAGCTTCAGGCAGATGAACGCAACCGCCCCCGCGACAACTATCACCGCGCCGATTATCGGCAGCGCCGTCTTTGCAACAGGGCCAAGCTTCTTTTCAATTATCTTCTTTACCATGATATACCTCCTGTATTACTCTTCGTTGTTTTTCTCATCTATCAACATTCTGTATAGATCGCGTTTTGATACTCCCGAGGCCTGCGCCGCCTGTCGGCACGCTTCGGTGAGCTTCTCGCCGCCCGCGACGAGCTGCCTTGCAAGCTCCGCCGCCTGCTCGATGGTCATGCCCTCGTCCGCGGCGCCCTTTGAGCCTTCTACAACGACGACATATTCCCCGCGTGGCTCAGCTTCGTCATAATAATGCGCAAGCTCCCCCAGCGTGCCGCGTATGACCTCTTCGTGAAGCTTCGTAAGCTCGCGGCAGAGGGCACACTGCCTTTCCCCGCCGAGTTTGTCGTTAAGGTCGGAGAGCGTCTGCTTCAGCTTGTGCGGCGCTTCGTAAAATATCAGCGTGTGCGGCATCGAAGCTATCTGCCCCAGCCGCTCCGCGCGCTCCTTTTTGTTCACGGGGAGAAATCCCTCGAATGCGAAGCGCTGTGTGTCTATCCCGCTGACAGCCACGGCGGCGACCGCCGCGTTGCACCCCGGGATTACCTCCACGGGTATGCCCATTTCGTAGCACTTCTGCACCAGATACACGCCCGGGTCGGATATGCAGGGCATACCCGCGTCGCTCACCAGCGCGACATTCTGCCCCTCAGAAAGAAGCTCCAGTATCCTAGCGCTTTTCTCCGCCTCATGCGGCTTGTAGTAGCTCAGCATGGGCTTTTTTATGCCGAAATGCGTCAGCAGCCGCAGGGATACGCGGGTGTCCTCTGCGGCAATATAGTCGGCGCTTTCCAGTGTTTCTATGCCCCGCGGGCTGAAATCCGACAGGTTTCCTATCGGCGTGCCGACTATCGAAAGCTTTCCGTAATCACTCATAAAGCCGCGAATACTCCTCTGTGTAAGATTTGTCGTCGTTGCGCAGTATCATGGGCTTCTCGACTATCATGCCCGACTTTCCGCCTTTCTTTCCCGTGATGAGGAACAGCCACGGCTTGTCAAGTATGCTGTTGAACACGAAGGTTATTGATTTCGGCTCTATCTTGTTCGCCCGCATCGCGCAGATAACGTCGCCGAGCCGCTCGGGGCGGTGGCACATTTTAAGCGCGCCGCCGTATTTCAGCAGCTTTCCCGCCGCCGCGCACACATCGTCAACGGTGCACATCAGCTCGTGCCGCGCGATGGCCTGCGGCCGCGACATCTTTTCAAATCCCGAGCCGCTGGTCATGTAGGGCGGATTTGCCGTAACGATATCCACCGTTTCATATGCCAGCACCGACTGCGGCATATCCCGCAGGTCCGCGAGGATGGGCTGCACCGTGTTTTCGAGATGATTTTCCTTTACCGTCATGCTGAGCAGGTCGATTGCCTCCTGCTGGATATCCACCGCATAAATAAGGTGCGGCATTACGTTCTTGCAGAATATCAGCGGGATAATGCCGCAGCCCGTGCACAGGTCGCAGACCACGCTGTCGGGTCTTACCCCCGCATAATACGCCAGCAGAAACGCGTCTGTTCCGAACCGATGATCGTCGGAAACATACATTTTGATTTTTCCAAGCTCAAAAGTTTCCATCAGTTTTCTCTCCATTTATCAACCAATAAGTATCTGCCCGTCGGGCACTACGATGTTCTTCCGCTTTGCGCTGTTCATTACAAGGGACATTATCAGCGACACTGGTCCTATTCTTCCCACGAACATCGTGACCATCAGCAGGCACTTGCCCGCGATCCCCGCGAACGCCGTTGCGCCCGAGGTAAGCCCCGTTGTCGAGAACGCCGAAACCGCGTCGAAAAGGCACTGCACCGCGCCCGCCTGCCTGCCCGTTTCCGCGGGCATAGAGAAATACAGCGCAACGAAGCATATCCCAACCGCCAGCATAGAAAGCACGGAAATGACCAGCGTTCTGTAAACCGCAAGCTTATCTATCTTGTGGCGGAATATCTCAACGTCGTTCTTGTTCTTCATATATGAAACCACCGTCATTATAAGAACCAGCAGCGTCGTTACCTTTATGCCGCCGCCCGTAGAACCGGGCGCCGCGCCTATAAACATAAGCAGCACCGAACCGAGCTGTGTGAACTCTGACATCCTGTCAACCGGGACGCTGTTAAAGCCCGCCGTTCTTGCCGAAACAGACGCGAAAAACGCATTCAGCAGCTTGTCGCCGAAGCTCATGTTGCCAAATGTATCGGGATTTCCCCACTCCGCGATGAGATAGAACAGCGTACCCACAACAATAAGACCGCCCGTCATAATAAGCACCACGCGGGTATGTAGCGACAGCTTCTTTATCTCCTTGAAACGTATAAAGTTCTCCCATACGATAAAACCAAGTCCGCCCAGAATTATAAGCAGCGCCAATGTTATCAGCACCACGGGGTCGCTCTGGCAGGATGTAACGCTGGAAAACTGCGCTTCCACTCCCATAAGGTCGAATCCCGCATTGCAGAATGCCATTATTCCCATGAAAAGACTCATCCACGCGCCGTATACCCCGTATTTCGGTATAAACACCGTCGACAGCACCAATGCGCCGCACAGCTCGAATATAAGCGAGTATTTCATAATGCTGATGAAAATTCTGCGGCCGCCCTCAAAACTGCTTTCGGTAAGGTCGCCCGCGGCGTTTTTCAGCGTTCTGTATCCCAGTTTCTTTCCCGCCGCAACGTTGAAGAACGTGATGATGGTAACAAAGCCAAGGCCGCCAATCTGCACCAGCAGCGCAATTATCACCTGCCCGAATATCGACCAGTGGGTAAACGTATCGTACACGACTATGCCCGTAACACAGGTCGCCGAGGTTGCCGTGAAAAGGCAGTCGAATATCGGCGTGAACTGCATATTTTTTGAGGATATCGGCAGGCACAGCAGCAGCGTGCCTGCAAGAATTATTATCAGAAACCCCACAACGAGCGTCCTTGCAGGATCCAGCCGCTTCGTTGTCTTAGCTATAACAGGCATATCCAGCCTCCCCTTTTATATTTACTCCGCCGCACCGAATGTGCTTATCTCCAGCGAAGAAACCGTCATTGGCTCCGCACCGGAGTTTGTGAGCTTAAAGCGGACATTTTCTGTCTTTGACCCGACGATGACCTTTATAACAACGGTATCGCCGCGCTGCTCCGCTATGGAATAATTCAGCGTGGTATCGCCCTTGTCGGACGTTACGCTTATCTTCGCGCCGCTTATGTCCTCGCCGCGCACGGTGAAATAGTATATCCCCGACTTGTAAAGCGTAAAGTAATTCGTGTATACCGCCGCACCGTTCGGCAGCGACAGCGTAACATCCTCCCCGTCATAATCGGGGTCGGTGAATTTCCCGACGCGCACGGCGTGCGTCGTTGCGGGAAGCTCCGCGGCGCTGAATGTCGTCCTGCCGTTTCCGTCGGAAACTCGCAGACCCTTGTCCTCCGCCCATCTCACCGCCTTTTCTGTGCAGGCGAATATCTGCACGTTGCGGTCGGCGCTGCCTATACGGTGCACGCCGTCAAGCCACAGGTCAAGATTTGCCTCTCTGCCCGCAAGGACGATGTCGGGAAGCTCTCCGTCCTCCTCCATATCCGCAAGCTTAGACAGGCTCGTCACCACCTCGACATCGAGGTCGTCGTAAAGGAACTGCGCCTTTACATAGCGGTCCCGCGGGAGGTCGAAGCAGGTGACGCCGTCAAACTCCCCGTCCAGCAGGTCGATGGCTTCAGACATATACTCCGCGCCGTACATGGCGTTTTTGCCCTGCGGAATGGTGTACTGCGTGTAGCAGTATATGTTCGAATAAAGCAGCAAAAGCGCCTGCGGTATCGCGATATAGCGATACGCCTTGGTATCGCGGTTTCTTATCATCCGCACCAGTACCCACACGAAAAGCATGGATATCGTGGTTATCATCATTTTTATGAAGCTGTCCTGCGTAAGAAGCGACAGCACCTTTTCGCCGTAGCGCAGCGGGGCAATGCCGAGTATCATCGCGCTTACGAACCTTTCACCAGAAAGGAAAACAGGAACCACCCTAAACATTGTCAGCAGGTCAACAACAGACCCGAGGCACAGCGCTGCAAAGCACTGCCCTATCCCAAGCTTCCCGCGGTACAGCGGCACCATCGTCGCAAGTATCGCGATGGGGTAGAGATATTCGGTGTATCTTCCGTATATAACTGAGTCCGCCCGCTCGTAATACAGCGGTGATGTGGACTTGAACGCAATGCTTATCACAAACGCCGCGCCCATCACCAGCAGCGTGAACCACAGCAGCAACGCATGATCGTCGTCGGTGTAGGGGCCAGTTTTCGGGTCGACTTCGCCGTCCTTCGTCATGACTATCTTGGAATTGCGCCTTTTATAGTAGAACACCAGCCCTGCTATGACCGCAACTATGCATATCGCGCCGAATCCCCATGTGGAGGATATGAAATAGAACAGATGTCCTATAAGCGAATCGAAAAATTTCTCGAACGAAACGTTCTCGCTTATTGAAATGCCCGTGATATCCCCCGAGGAACGCTGCACGGTTATCAGCCGCGAGAGCATTTCCTCCAGCGTGTTCGTGGGCGCCTTTTCCCCGCCCATGTTCCACAGGGCGTTCTGTATGAAGTTCTTTATAAATTTGTCGGCGACAAGTCCCGCCGCCGCGCCGCCGTAGAACCCCGCAAAGCAGAACACACGCTTTTTCTTCATCGTGAGGAATACCAGAAGCTGAAGCACCAGCCCCGCCGCAACAAGCGCCAGCATTCTCCCGTGGGAGCCGTATGCCGCCGCCAGCGTAAGCCCGCCGAGGACGGACAGCACCTGCTTTTTCGCGGTGTTTTCCGCGCCGCCCGCCTTGTACATAAGCAGCACGAATATCCACGGCAGTATGCTGCACATGGTTTCGTTCCATGTATATTTGGTGAGCAGCATATAGCTCGGATAAAGCCCGCATATCAGCGAAAACAGCACCGAAGCCGCCTTTTTTATGTTGAAAGTTCTGCGCGAAAGGTGATACACTATCACCGGCACAAAGCTCATGATAACGCCGTTTATTATCAGCATTATGCGGTAGCGCAGGTACGGGTCGTCCGTCATGCGGAAAACGGGGATGTAGAACAGGCTCTGAACATACCCATAATACCCGCCCATGGACACCGTGGGCTTCCAGTCGTATCCGTTGAAATACGCCGCCACCGCCGTTACGCTGTATTCATCAGGGGTGAGATTGAATATCGTGGTGCAGAGCGTCATCAGAATATGAAGCGCCAGCGCGCCGACATAAAGATATATCATCACCGCCGCGTCGCTGACTAAAAAACCGCGCGCACCGCGTCTGATATGCGGAATTTCCGCCGTATCGCTCATGTTTTCCCTCCGGATAATGAAGTTGTGTTTCTCGTTGTGCCCGCCGCGGATTTATAGCGGATAAAGTCGCGGGCGCTCTCGCCGTAGGCATATACGGTGTATTCATCCGTGCGCCCGACAACGTCGTAGCTTCCGCCCTCAAACGGCGCAATAGTGCCGCTCTCCGCCACCAGCAGGCAGGATTCGGGAACATCCTTTGATTCGTTTATAAGCACGACCTTGGTAAGCGGGTCGAGGAACTGAACCAGCCCCGCGATGCTCGTTTCGGTCTGATAGAAAACTATTTTCGGCGACTGCGAATCGTTGTAAACAAGCTCGGACACGGCTATCGCAGGGGCAGTGTCCTCCTTGTTCCGCTCCGACATATCCGGCAGGAAAACAAACGCCGAGAACGCCGCCGTATATGCGAATATACAGCAGACCAGCCCCGAAATTATGTTTGTCCTCCGCCTGCGCGAGCAGGAAGCGAACACCCCCGCCAGCGCGAATATAGTCAATATGCAGGAGCTTATTATAACAAAGCTTATACCCGTGAATTCTCCGTTTATATCCTCGCCTATCCTCCACGGCAGAAGCCCCATAACGGACAGCACGTCCGCCGCCTCGCCCTTTATCATCGGATATGAGAACACCGCGAACAGTATGCATATCACCGCATATGTCCCCGCGCCATAGAGAATGTGCTTCAGCTCCGAGCCGTACAGCACCACGAACGCCATAACAAGGAATACCGCCAGCGGCGCGATGTTTTCCACATATCTGCCGAAAATCACGCTGTCCTGCGCCGCGCCGACGGTGCTGAACTTATACAACGCCGAAAGCAGTATCGAGCCGACAGCCACAAGGAACGAATAAAGCGCAAATACGGTAAGCCTTGGATTGTATTTATGCTTTACGGAATCGTATACCCGCGTGCCGCGCTCCGGGGGAGTTTTCCATGCCCGCGCGCTTTCGCGGAGCCACACGACGATAAGCATGACAGCAATGACAGCCGCCATCGCGCCCAGTCCCGCCGAGGACGAGGCAAACGCATAGATCTGCCCGAACAGCGCCGCAAAGAAGTGCGCCGCGCCGCCCTCCGCCGAGAAGCCGCCGAGCCGCCACACCTCCGTTTCAAAGGTGCTGGAGGTTATTTCGCCCCTCCATACCGCCTGCTTTATAAGCTCCGCCGCGAAATTCTCCGCCGCGAAGGATACTATCAGCGATACTAAAAACGCGGGCAGATTGACAAGCTTGTCCCCCGAGAGCACCTGCGCGATTATGACCGTAAGCACCAGCGCTACCACCACCGCGATAAGCCGCGAGTGCGCTGCAAACGCCACCGCGCACATGAACCCCGTAAGTATCGACATCGAAAACCGCGAGGAGCCCTTGCTTCTCTGCCATGTGACCATAACGCACCATATCAGCAGCCAGGGCATAAGGCTTGCAACAGCCTCGTTCCACACGAATTTCGAGTAGGTTATATATGTGATGTAAAACCCGCAGCACAGCGATATCACCGTTTTTTTGCGGACGCTTTCGATACCCAGCCTTGCCGCGATGTTGTATGCGATAAGCGGGATAAGGCTGATTATAACGCCGTTTGTGACCAGCATCGCCTTGTACAGCGCATACGGATTCTCAAAAAACAGGAACAGCGGGGTGTATATCAGCGCCTGTATATAGCCGCAGTAATGCCCTATGCCGCTCATCAGCCCCGACCAGTCGTGCCCCGAATAGTACGCGGCAATGCCCGCCACGCCTATCTCGTCGGGATGCACCGCGGGAAGCTCCATATACATGGAAAGCAGAGCGTTCACCACCACCGAAAACGCGAACATAACGAACATTACGCCCTTGTCGCCGAAGGTGTCGTAGAACTGCCTTAATCGTCGTATCATTTCTTCGTGATTTCCTCTTTTGTATAGCTGCAGCAATTATAATTCGAGTAGCCCGAATTTGTGTTGTTGTATTCTATGCGCTTTACATGGAACAGGGTTTCGTCCATGACCTTGCGGCAGCCCGAAACGGCGTCCGCCATAAGCCCGAATATCCCAGTTTCTATCCCTGCGATAGCCAGCACCGCCATCAGCACCAGCGACTGGATATGCC